>NZ_JBSGAI010000060.1:0-53186 GCF_053600695.1 Amycolatopsis sp. NPDC005003
CGCGACGGAAATCCGGTCAGACATTCAGGTACGCCTCCAGCCCGGTGTCAAGGCACGCTTTCCCGCCTTGACAAACCCGACCGCCGACTGAAAATCCCACCGGAGGGGCGGGGGAGGTCGGACCCGATCTGCCGCGGGTTCGCTCGGCTGCGGCAGACTCCTGCCGCAGCTTTCCCCTGCCGCGGCAGCCTTCTACCGCAGCAGACTCCTGCCGCGGCAGCCCTCTACCGCGGCCGATGCAAAGACAGAACAAGCCTGGAACTTCTACCGCGGCAAAAAGACAAAAGAATGTCCTCGCCGGACGGCAGGCTCCGGGATGGCCACAACTACCGCTGTCTCCTCGGCTTCTGGAGGTGGGCCGCGGGGTGGTCATCCCGTCGCCTGATTGAGGCCTATCACTTTGAGCCGGGCCCGCAAGCTCGCGTCGTCGGGTCGCGTAAGTCTGTTGGTTGCGGGCCCGGCTCAAAGTGATTTCACGGCCTCAGGCGACGGGATGACCACCCAGCTCCTAGGTCGATGAAGGGCGCGCGGAACCCGCTAAAGGAACTTCCGCAGCAGTTCGTTGACCTCGTCCGGGCGCTCCATCGAGGGCAGGTGGCCGGTGTTGGCCAGCTCGGCGAATTCGGCCTGCGGCAACGATTTCGCCAGGTGCGCCGACAGTTCCACCAGCCCCGGCGCGTCCGACGTGCCGATCACCACCAGGGTGGGCGTGGTGATCTCGGTGAGCCGGTGCCGGGTGTCCGGGATGCTTTCCGTCCACTGTGGAGCCGTCCAGTCGTGGCGGTACACCTGCTCGCACATTTCCCTGACCAGCTCCAGCATCCCGGCCGGCAGCACGGAGACGTCGCGCGCCGGTCCGGCCACCAGGTAGCGGATGTTGGCCTCCGCCATGGCCCGGACGTCCGCCGGATCGAGCTCGCGTGCGCGGGACTGGTAGCGGACCAGGCGGTCGTCGGGGAAGATCTCCGCCGTCAGGCGGGTGATGTCCGCCTGCATGTGGTCCGGCCAGGGGTGCCCGGTGAGACCCGAGCCGAGCAGCACCAGCCGGGTGATCCGCTCCGGCGCGGCGAGGGCCGCGTCCAGCGCGCACGCCCCGCCCATCGACGCCCCGACCAGCGCGGCCCGCTCGATCCCCCAGGCATCGAGCAGGGCCAGCAGGTCCTCGTAGTGGGCGTGTTCGCCGGATTCGCCGCGGGTCTCCCCGAACCCGCGGCGGTCGTAGCGGATCACCCGGTGGCGGGCGGCGAGCTCGGTGAACTGCGCGTCCCACATCCGGCGGTCGCCCAGCGCGGCGTGCAGCAGCACGACGGCGGGCCCCTCTCCCGCTTCGTCGTAGCCGAACGCCGTCCCGCCCACCTCGATCGCCGCCATGGCCCCAAACTAGCCACCCGAACGCGTCACACACCGCCCGTTTCGCTGAGGGCGAGCACTATCGTGCGGGGATGACCGACGGATTCGACCTGACGCGCGACGGCGAAATCGCCCGCCTGACGCTGACCCGGCCGGAGAAGATGAACGCCATCACCTACGGCATGTGGTCGGCGATCCCGGACGTCGTCGCCGAGGTGGAGGCCGATCCGGCGCTGAAGGCACTGGTGATCGCCGGGGCGGGCCGGCACTTCTCCGCGGGCGCCGACATCAGCGAGTTCGGGGAGCTGCGCACCACCGCGGAAGGCGCGGCGAGCTACGACAAGGCCGTCGAAGGCGCGGTCGCCGCCCTCACCGCGATGCGCAAGCCGTCCGTCGCGATGATCCAGGGCAACTGCATCGGCGGTGGCTGCCAGGTTTCGGTCGCCTGCGACTTCCGGTTCGCCGCCGAGGGCGCGCGGTTCGGCATCACCCCGGCGAAGCTCGGCATCGTCTACCACTTCGATTCGACGCGCCAGCTCGTCTCGCTCGTCGGCCCGGCCCACGCCAAGTACTTCCTCCTGTCCGGCGAGCTGATCACCGCCGTCCGCGCCCGGGAAATCGGCCTGCTCAACGACGTCTTCCCAGCCGAGGACCTCGAAGCTTCGACGCTGGCGTTCGTCGAGATCCTGTGCTCGCGCTCCCAGGCGTCCGTTCGCGGGATGAACCGGATCATCGAAAAGATCGTGGCCGGGCAGGAGACCTCGGACGCCGAGGTCGAGGAGATCCGCTCGGAAGCCCTGCACGGCGAGGACTACGCGGAAGGCGTCGCCGCTTTCCTCGAGCGGCGCCCGCCGCGGTTCACCTTCCGCTGACCTCAGCCGTCCAGGTAGGCGTGGAAGTGCTCGGCGACGACGTCGGTGACGCCGGCCGGGTCGAGCTTGCCGTCGATCTCGATGACGCGGATGCCGAGGTCCCGCGCCGCCCGCACGGCGTGGGCGGCGAGCATCCGGTCGCGCGTCAGCCGGGTGCGCTGCTGCGGGATCGCGGGTCCGTCCGGCCGGTGCCGGAGCTGGTGCTGGCGGAACAGCTCGGTCGGCACCAGCACGACCATCCGGCCGGGCGAGTCGACGAGCGGCGCGACGAGCTCCGGCCGCAGCCCCCGCCCTTCGGCGAGGATCGGCCGGGGCGAGGTCAGCGCGCGCAGCTCGTCGAGGGCGCAGCTGAAGCGGTGCCCGAACTCGGCCATCATCGCGGTCAGCTGGTCGCCGGCCGGGAGGTCGTCGGGCAGCGGGGTGCCGGGCCGGGCCCGGTCGTCGTGGTGGTAGGTCGTCAGGCCGTGCCGCTGGGCCAGCAGCCGGGCGACGGTGGACTTCCCCGTCCACGGAGCGCCGCCGATCCACAGCGCCTTGCCCACGGTGCCGAACGGATCCCAGGTCATGAGACGACTATCGCGGGCCCGGCGGCCCGATGGCCAGAGTTCCGGCGCCGGTTGATCCGTTCAGCGCAGAGTGACGCGACTGGCACGCGCCGGGGTCAGGGCCGGTCGCCCTCGCCGTCGACCACGAGCACGGTGGAGGAGTCCGCGAAGTCCGGCTGCGGGCCGATCCGGAAGTGGAACCGCGAGCCGGGCCGGACCGCGGCGATCACCTGGGTGTCGGCCGTGTCGAGCACGATGATCGCGAGCTCGGTGGTCTTCGGCTCCGGGGGCAGCACGACGTCGGGCCGCGGTTCGGGGACCACGACCGGGAGCGGCAGGGTGCCGCTGACCGAGCCGGCGCCGAAGTCCTCGTCGTCGCGCGCGGCCGGCTCGAACGGGGCCGGCGGGAGCAGCTGCGGGCGACGTCGCCACCACAGCCCGGCGAGCAGGCCGGTCAGCAGGCCGCCGGTACCGCTGACGGCCGAAGCCAGCCCGACGCCGAGCCCGGACGTCCCTTCGGCCGGGGGAGACTGTGCGGCCGGGGGAGACGGCGTGACCGGCGCGGGTGGGGTCGACGGCAGCGGGCCGAACTCGACGCCCGGCTGCGGGGCGGCGTCGTCGGGCAGCTGGAGCACCTGGCCGGGCTCGATCGCCGCGGGATCGGTGAACGGCGTGCCGTCCGGCCGCAGCCGGCCCTGGTTCAGCCGGAAGATCTCGGGGAACCGGCGCCCGTCGCCGAGCGCGCGTTCGGCGATCTTGAACAGCGTGATGTCCTGCGGGTTGTCGGCGTGCGGCACGATGAAGTACTTGACCGGTGGCGGCGGGTCGGCCTGCGCGAGCGCGGGACCACCGGCGAGCACGGCGAAGAGGACACCGGCGCAGCCGGCCTGACCGGCCCGCCCGAGGACGCGGCGGACCGCGGGAACCCGGTTTTCGACCATGGTCGGCACCTCTCCCCGGCGACCCTCGGCGGATCTCCGGTGTCGCCCGTTACACGGGCCGGGCGCGACCGCGGTTCAGATCTCGTCCCACGGCACGGTTTCGTACGCCTCGGCGAGCAGGGCCACGGCGCGGCCGGCGGGCGGCAGCACGAGGTCGTCGACGGACGCCACCGCGCGGCCGGACGTCTCGGAGTTCGTCAGGACCATCGCGTCGAAGCCGCGCAGATCGGGCGGCCGGACCTCACGCGTCTCCTGCCGGACGCCGAGGCGGCGCAAGGCTTCCTGCTGCACCAGCATCGTGATCCCCGGCAGCACCGCGGCTTCCGGCCAGACGACCGTGTCCCCGGCGAGGAATCCGGCGTTCCAGATCGATGCCTCGCTGATCCGGCCGTCGTGGTCGACGAACAGCGCGTCGTCGAAGCCCGCCAGGCGGGCCTGGCGGGCTTCGTGGATCAGGCCGAACGTGCCGAGGTGCTTGACCTGCGGCAGATCGCGCTGGTAGCGCACGGTCCGCAGGCGCAGCGGCGCCGGGTCGGGCGGGCGCGGCGGCCCGGTCCGGACCAGGATCTCCGGGGTCATCGGCTCGTCGAACGACCGCGTGAGCACGACGACCCGGACCGAAAGCGCGGGTTCGCCGGCCACCGCCTGCCGGACGTAGGACCGCACGAGGCCGGCGTCGAGCTCGGTGCCGAACAGCAGCCGCGTGCTCGCGGCGAGCCGCTCGAGGTGGAAGGCGAGCCCGCGGACCCGCCCGTCCCGGACCTGCATCGCGGTGAAATGGCCGTAGGAGACCATGCCCGCGAGTGCGGCGTCCGGGCCGAGCGGATCCCCGTTCAGCTCGAAACAGGGGCCGGCGCTGAAACTATTCGACGGTGACGCCCGTGAACTTGACCTGCTTGGTCGGCGCTCCGGTGCCGTCCTGCGGGTTCGGGTTCGCGATGCCGGCCTTCGCCACCGCGTCGAGCACCTTGAGGCCCTCGTCGCTGATGCTGCCGAACACCGAGTAGTCCGCCGGGAGGCCGTCGGCGTTGCCGTAGACCATGAAGAACTGGCTGCCGCCGGAGTTCGGGGCGGACGTCTTCGCCATGGCGAGGATGCCGCGGCCGTACTTGATCTCCGGGAACGCCTCGTCCGGCATCGTGTAGCCGGGGCCGCCCTGGCCGTCCTGGGTCGGGTCGCCGGTGGCGGCCGGGTCGCCGCACTGCAGCATCTGCAGGCCCTCGGTGCCGAGCCGGTGGCACATGGTGCCGTCGTAGAAGTTCTGCTTGGCGAGGCTGACGAAGCTCTCCACCGCGCAGGGGGCGAGCGCCCGGTCGAGCGTCAGCGGGATGTCGCCCGCGGTGCTCTTGAGCGTCACGTTCACCGTGCCGGTCGACGGGACGTTCTTGCCGTCCGGCGGGTTCACCTTCTTCGGCGCCTTGCCCGTCGCGTCGGCCTTGAAGTCGCACGTCGTCGGGTTCGGCAACGGCGTGGCCCGCTTCGGCAGCGCGGTGCGCTGCGTCGGGATCTGGATTTCGGTGGGCGGCGGGGCGGCCGAGGACGACGACGCCGCGGCGTCGGTGCTGTCGCCGCTGTTCGCGCTCACGATCCACACCACGACACCGGCGACGACGAGGACGGCCACGCCGACTACACCAGCCCCGATCATCCGGCGTCGCTTCTGCTGCTCCAATCGGCGCTCGAGCTGCCGCTCGAGCTTGCGCTTCGCAGCTTCGCGGCGCTGCTGGTTGGTCGCCACCCCGTACCCTCCAGGTTTCCGCTCGTCTCACACGTTTGAGGTAGCGGCAGTGTATGGGCACAGCCTGTGAGGACCATGTACAGGGCCCGCTAGTCTCAACCCGATCGTGATCGGCGCCATCCGGCGCGGAAGTCCGGGGAGGCGTTCGGTGCTCGTCGTCGGGTTCGCCAGCGGCCCGCTGCAGGCCAACTGCTACCTGCTGGCGGCAGCCGCCGGCGGGCCGTGTGTGGTCGTGGATCCGGGGCAGGAGGTGGCCGCGCCACTGGCCGCCGCGCTCGGCGAGCACGGGCTGGTCCCGGCGGCCTTGCTGGCCACCCACGGCCACCCCGACCACGTCGCGTCGGCCGCCGCGCTGTCGGCCGAACACGGTGTCCCGCTGCACCTGCACGCGGGCGACGCTCCGCTGTACGAAGGGGAGAGCGTGCCGCTCTCGCCGGGCACTTTCGCGGGTCTGGACGTCGACGTCCGGCACGTGCCGGGCCACACCCCGGGATCGGTGGTGCTGGGCCTGGAGACGCCGGAGGGCGGCCGGCTCGCGCTGACCGGCGACACGCTGTTCGCCGGGTCGGTCGGCCGTGGGGACGTGGCGGCGGCGCTGCGGGGCCTGCTGGCGGCGTTCCCGGACGAAACGGTGGTGCTGCCGGGGCACGGCCCGGCGACGACGATCGGCCGGGAACGCGCGGGCAACCCGTTCCTCGCCGGGACGGGGGCCCGGGGATGACCGAGCGGATCGCGCTGTTCGAGGAAGACCCGCGCGGCCGTCGCCGGCGCGGCATTTCGGGCCTGATCGGCGTGGTGATCGTCGCCGCGGCGTTCGGCGGGGTCGCCGGCCTGATCGGTGGCACGGTGGCCGGCCTGGTCGTCGCCCTGGTGATCGCCCTGCCGCTGCTGTACGTGATGGCGGTCAGCATCCGCCGCCGCGTCTGGCTGGAGGGCTCGACGCTCCTCGTGCGCACGTGGGGGCTGCGCCGAGTCGACTTGACGACCGCGACCCGCCTCGACCTCGTCGTCGGCGACGTCCGGGGCAGCCGCACGGTGAGCCTGCTGGTCAACGCCGGCCGGCGGGGCAAGGTGGCGAAGGTCGACCTCGCGGTGTTTTCCGGAACGGGCGGGCGCGAGCTCGGCATCGTGCAGCTGCGGAAGCTGGCGAACGCGCTGATGAACAACACCGAGGCGAACGGCCTCGTGTTCGGCGAGCTGCTGGTCGCCGAGCTGAAGGCCGAGGCCCGCGGGTCCGGCGTGGCGGAGCGCCCGCTCTACCGGCTGGCGTCGGTGGCGCCGTCGGGCAAGTACGTGCAGCGCTTCACGATGGAAGCCGTCAGCCGGTTCGTCGCTACGCTGGACTGAGTTTCGCCGTGCCGAGGTGTCCCGCGGGCTCGCGGGAGGCGATCAGCGCGGCCAGGACGGTGGTGACCGGGACGGCGGCGACGATGCCGACGCTGCCGGCGAGCGTCCGGATGATCTCCTGCGCGATGTCCTCGCTGCCGAGCAGCGCGCCGAGCCCGACCCCGGAGATCGACGAGTAGAGCAGCACCGGCAGCGCGGCCCCGGCGTAGGCCATCACGAGGGTGTTGACCGCCGAGCCGACGTGGTCGCGGCCGATCCGCAGGCCGGAGTTGTACAGCTCGCGCCAGGTCAGGTCCGGGTTGGCGCGGCGGAGCTCCCAGACCGCGCTGGTCTGGGTGACGGTGACGTCGTCGAGCACACCGAGGGCGCCGATCACCACGCCGGCGAGCAGCAGCCCGCGCGCGTCGATGCCGTGGCCGAGCGAGCCGATGAGCGTCGAGGTGCTGTCGTCGAGCCCGGTGAGCGAGGCCGCGGCGGAGAAGATCGCGGACAGGACGCCGATGAGCGCGAGGCTGACCAGGGTGCCGAGCACGGCCGCGGACGTCCTCGCGGAGAGGCCGTGGGTCAGGTAGAGCGCGATGAACATGATCGCGCCGGCCCCGGCGATGGCCACCACCAGGGGGTTTTCCCCGGCGAGGATGGCCGGGAGGATGAACAGCGCGATGACGACGAAGGAAAGCCCGAGCGCCACGAGCGCGGCGACGCCCTGCCACCGGCCGAGCACCAGCACGGCGACGGCGAACAGGGCGGCCAGCACGAGCAGCGGGGTGCCGCGCTGGAAGTCGACGAGCTGGAAACTGGCGGGATCGTTCGGGTTGCCGTTGTTGTAGGCGAGCACGACGGCGTCCCCGGCGGCGAAGCGCGGGGTGCTGGGCTCGATGGGCACGGTCAGCTTGAGCGGCTTCCCGTCGGCGGGGCCGTCGGTCATGGTGAGCTCGACGGTCAGGCAGGGTTTCGCGTTCGGGTCCGTCTGGTCGCCGACCTGGACCTGGCCCTGGGCGAGGCACGGGCCGGTGACGGTGGTGCGGATGTCGGCGTGCACGGGAGTGCCCTGGGGGACGACGCTCGTGGGGGAGGCCTTGCCCCAGGGGTACAGGACGATCATGCCGACGACGGTGGCGAGGGCCAGCGGGGCGAGCAGCCAGATCAGGAGCAGCCGGACGCGCCGCGACGCCGGGGCGGCGGGCCCGTGGCCATGCCCGTGTCCATGGCCGTGCCCGTGCCCGGCGGGTGCTTCCGGCGTTCCGCCGGCGGCGGCTTTGCGCCGGGGGCCGTTCTCGGCGACCCGCTGCGGCCCGGTGTCCCCGCGGCGGGTGGCGGGGCGGTCGCCGTCGGCCGGGATCGGCTGCGGTCCGGTGTCCCCGCGGCGGGTGCGTGGTGTGGCCGCGTCGGCGACCCGCTGCGGCCCGGTGTCCCCGCGGCGGCGCGGGGTGGCGGGCTGTTCGCCGCCGGGGATCGGTTGCGGCCCGGTGTCGCCGCGGCGGCGTGCCTCGGCGCGGCCGTTGTCGGCCGGGAGCCGCAGCGACCCCGAGTGAGCGGCACGCTGAGGTCCGGTGTCGGTGCGGCGGCGGGCCGGGTCGGCCGCGCGGCGAGCCCCCTCGGCCGGGGTGCGGCGAGCCGGCTTTCGGGGCGTACCCGGCGTTCCGGACGTCCCGTGACCCGGCGAAAGGGACACCTCGTCCGTGATCCGGCGGATCGGGCCGGTTTCGGCGTCGTCGAGGTCAGGGCGGTCCACCCGCACATCCTGACAGCGGGATTCCGCACCCCGCGCGAGGGGCCGCCGACGGCCCGGTTCGTCCCGATGCGCCGATCTCGCGTGATCCGAAGCGGAACTCGCGTGATCGGGCGCGTATCTCGCGTGATCGGAGGGGCTTCTCGCGTGACTGGCGGGGCATCAGCCGTAGGACTGGCGGACGTGGACCCGGCGGTAGGCCGACGGTGGCGTGTCGAAGTGGTCGAGGAAGGCCTGGCGCAACGTCTCCGTCGAGCCGAAGCCGCAGCGGCGGGCGATCGTCGCCAGCGGGAGGTCCGTGCCCGACAGCAGGCGGGCCGCGTGCTCCGTGCGGATCGTGCGGACGTAGCGGCCCGGGGTCGTGCCGAGGTGGGCGTCGAAGAGCCTGGTCAGCTGGCGGGTGCTGAGGCCCGCCCTGGCCGCCAGCGCCGGGGTGCCGAGGTCGGCGTCGAGGTGCTCGGCGATGTACGCCGTGAGGTCGCGGACCTCGCGGTGCTCCGGCGGCGGCCCGGCCAGGAACAGGCTCACCTGGGCCTGGTTGCCCGGCCGCTGCAGGTACGTCACGAGCGCGCGGGCCACCTCGCGGGCCAGTGCCGGCCCGTGGTCGGCCTCCACCAGCGACAGCGTCAGGTCCAGCCCGCTCGTCACGCCCGCCGCCGTGTAGACGTTGCCGTGGCGGACGTGCAGCGGCACCGGGTCCACCGTCACCGACGGGTAGTCCCGGGCCAGCCGCGCCGCGTAGCGCCAGTGCGTTGTCGCGCGGCGGCCGTTGAGCAGCCCCGCCGCCGCGAGCACCTCCGCGCCCGTGCACACCGACGCGACGCGGCGGCTGGTGCGGGCGAGCCGCCGGACCTGGGCCAGGACGCGCTCGTCGGCCGCCGCGGCCGTGCTGCCCAAGCCGCCCGCGACGACCAGCGTGTCGAGGTCATCGGCGACCTGGTCCAGCCGCAGGTGCGGCTGCAGCGTCAGCCCGGAGCCGGTGCGGATGCCGTGGCCGTCGACCGACGCCAGCCGCAGCTCGTACGGCGGCCGCGCGCCGAGCCGGTTCGCGGCCTCGAACACATCGGCGGGGCAGGCGATGTCCAGCAGCTCGGCGTCGGCGTAACCGACGATCGCGACCCGTCTGGGTGAGCCTGGCATGATCGAACGCTAGCAGCCGGAGCGGCGCTCGGACGCGGTTCGCAGGAATCCGGACATCCGGTCCGCCCGTGCTGCCGGCGAAGCTGCTCGCCCGCGCCCGAGGCGAACGTCGTCGGCCATCCGGGTGAGCGGGGTTCCTCCGCCGCGCCGGAAGGTTAGATTCGGCTCGCTCGATCAGGTGATCTCGCGGGTGGGTGGGTAGCCAGTGCGGTTCCAGGTCCTCGGCCCGTTGTCGGCCTCCGTCCCGCTGCCGTCGGCCGCGCAGCCACGGCGGCTGCTCGCCGTCCTCCTCACCCGTGCGGGCCGGTTCGTCGGGCGCGACACCCTGGTCGACGAGCTGTGGCCGGACGGTGCGCCGTCCAGCGCCGCGGCGATCGTGCAGGTCACCGTGTCGAAACTGCGCAAGGCGCTCTCGCCCGGCCTCGGCGCCGCCGAGGCCGGGCAGCGGCTGCGCTCCGGGCCGCGGGGTTACGCGCTCGCCGTGGAGCCGGGGGAGCTGGACGCGGACGAGTTCCTGGCGCTGCTCGCCTCGGGCGCCGACGACCGGGCGCAACGCCGCCGCGCGCTCGAGCGTGCCCTGGCGTGCTGGCGGGGCGACGCCTTCGCCGACGTCGCCGGCGGCCCGCTGCTGGAAGCGCACAAGCTGTGGCTGGAGGACCGGCGTTCGGCCGCGCTGCTGCAACTGGTCGAGCTGGAACTCGCCGACGGCGACGGCCGGTCGGTCGTCGAACGGCTCGACCCGGTGGTCGCCGCCCGGCCGGCCGACGAGCGGTTCGCGGCCCGGCTCGCCGCCGCCCTCGGTGCCGTCGGCCGCCGCGAATCGGCCCTCGAGGTGCTCCGCCGGACCCGCCGGGCCCTGTGGGACGAGGCCGGCGTCCGGCCGGGCGCCGACCTCGTCGCCGTCTACCGCCGGATCGCCGGCAGCGAGTGGACGTCGCCGGGCCCGCCCGCCCAGCTCCCGGCGGCGGTGCCCGACTTCACCGGCCGCGCGGCCGAGCTCGCCGACGTCGCCCGCGCGCTGCGGAGCCCGGCGCCGGTCGTGCTGCACGGGGCGGCCGGGGCGGGCAAGTCCGCGCTGGCGGTCCAGGCGGCCTGGCGGGCCCGCCGCCGGTTCCCCGACGGCCAGCTGACCGCGGTGCTGCGCGCCCCGGACGGGACCGCGGCCGAACCGGCGGCCGTGCTGGCCGGCTTCCTGCGCCGGCTCGGCGCGACCCCGGCCGAACTGGCCGACCGCGCCGGCCTGGCCGGGCTCTGGCGCGGCTACACCGCCGACCGGCGGCTGCTGGTGCTGTTCGAGGACGCCGCGTCGGAGGCCCAGGTGCGTGCCCTGCTGCCGAGCGGACCCGGCTGCGCCACGCTGGTCACCACGCGCCGCGCGCTGCCCGGGCTGTGCGGGGCGCGGGCGATCCCGGTCCCGGAATTGTCCACATCGGACGGTGAGGCCCTGCTGGCGGCGATCGCAGGGGAGGCGCGGTTGCGCGAGGAACCCGAAGCGGCGCAACGGCTTCTCGACCACTGTGCCGGGCTCGCCCTCGCCGTCCGGATCGCCGGCGTCAAGCTAGCGTCCCGGCCGGACCGGCGCGTCGGCGACCTCGCCGCGCGGCTCGGCGACGAGCGCCGACGGCTCGACGAGCTGACCGCCGGCGACCTCGGCGTCCGCGCCGCGGTGACGTCGGCGCTGCGGGAGGTGTCCGCCGCCGAGGTGTCGCTGCTGCGGCTGCTCGGCGCTTTCGGCGTCGCCGTCCCGGATTGGTGCGCCGCGGCGCTGCTCGACCGCTCTCCCCGTGAAGCCGGTGACCGCCTCGACGAGCTGGCCGCCGCGCACCTGCTCGAGCCGGCCGGGCCGCGCTGGGCCGTGCCCCCGTTCGTGCGGCTGGTGCTGGCCGAAAGCCCGGCCGACGAAGCCGCGCTGCGCCGGGCGTGCGAAGCCGTGCTGGCGCACGCCGAGCACGCGCGTGGCCGCCGGGCCGGGCTGCCGAAGCCGGTGGCCTGGACGGCCGAGGAGACCGGCCTGCTCGCCGCGGCCGTCCGGCTGGCGGGCGCGCACGGCTGGCACGAGCTGACCGAACGGCTCGCCGACGCCTGCACCGCGCTGGCGGGCACCCCGTGGCTCGGGCACGCCGCCCGCGCCGTTTCGGTGCTCGGGCTGGCCGCGGCCCGGCGCCGCCGGGACCCGCGCGCCGAGGCCGAGAAGCTCCACCACCTCGGCGCGGTGCACTGGCAGCACGGGCACTGGTACCGGGCGCGGAACTACTTCGTCATGGCCGAGCACCGCTACCGCGCCCTCGACGACCCGCAGGGCACCGGAGTCGTGCTGGCCGCGCTCGCCGACGTCCACCTCGACGGCGGTGATCCCCGCACCGCCGAGGCGCAACTGCGGGAAGCACTCGGCCTGCTGCGCGCGTGCGGCGACCGCCGCGGGCAGGCGGCCGCGGCGGCGCAGCTCGGGTCGCTGGCCGAGGACATCGGCGACGTGCGGCGCGCGGTCGAGAGCTTCGAGGTGAGCATGCTGCTGGCCCAGGACGGCCGCGGGCACGACCAGGCCGCCAAGCGCTACGCCGACGTCCTGCGCCGCCACGGCGGCCGCGACCAGGCGGCCGACCTGCTCACCGGCGCGCTCGGCGGCGCCGTCCGCACCCGGGAGCGGCACTGGGAGGCACACGTCCTGCGCAGCCTCGGCGACCTGCACACCGACGCCGGGGACGTCGCCGACGGACAGCGCTTCCTGACGCGCTCGCTGGCGCTGTTCGAGCAGATCGGGCACCGGCACGCCGCCGCCTACACCCACCGCAGCCTCGCCGAGGCCCGCCGCCGCGCGGGCGATCCGGCGGGGGCGCGGCGGCACCTGCTGCTGGCGCTGGAGGTGTTTCGGGAGCTGCGCGACCGCCGCGGCACCGGGTACGCCCTGCTCGGCCTCGGGCGGACGCAGGCCGAGGAGGGTGCGGCGGGCGAGGCGGAGCGGCTGCTGCGCACCTCGGCCGGGGTGTTCCGCGAGCTCGGGTTCCCGCTGTGGGAGCTGCGCGCGCTGCGCGAGCTCAACGCCGTGACCAGCGCATCCCCGGACCGCGACCGGACTCGTGAAGTCTTGGCGAAGATCAGGACCTGACGGCGTCCCGCCCGGTGGGCGGGACGGCGAGTTTGGCGAAGTTATGGCCGGCCCGATTTGGCTCCCCGGCGATCGGAACTGTCGGAGGGAGACAACTCATGCCGGGACAACGGATGCTGGCGCGGGCGGCACTGGGACTGGCCGCCGCCGCGGCGACGGCGGTGTTCGCCACCATCGGGACCGCGCAGGCGACCCAGCAGGTCACCAAGCTCACCCAGGCGCAGGCCGCGTCGCAGCTGTCCGCCGCCGGTGTCACGCACTCCTCGAGCGGCGGTTGCACCGACCGCAACAACTCGACGTGCACGTCGTACGAGCAGATCAACCAGAGCACGGTCAGCGGGGTGATCACGCTGAAGCGGGCCAGCGGCTGCGCGATCAACATCACCGGCGGCACCGAGACCGGGCACGCGTCCGGCACCTACAGCCACTGGAACGGCTACAAGGTGGACATCTCGCACAACAGCTGCATCGACGCCTACATCAAGAACAGCTTCGGCTACGCCGGCCTGCGCGGCGACGGCTACCCGCAGTGGAAGGCAGCTTCCGGCAACCTCTACTGCGACGAAGGCAACCACTGGGACATCACCTACTACACCTGCGGTTGCTGACCGGACCGGGGCCTGCCGGCACCGAGAGCGGCGGGCAGGCCCCGGTTACCGGGTGCGACGAGCGGGTACCTCTCCGGGTGGAGGTGAGGAGATGACATCCCACCGCACCCCGGCTGTCCGGCCCCGCCCGGCGGTGGTCGGCGCGGCCGCCGGACTGGTCCTGCTCGCCGGGCTCTACCTGGTCTTGGCGCCGTGGCTCACCGGGTTCGGCGGCGCGGGCGTCCTGGCGCTGAGCGACACCCTCGTCGGCCTCGTCCTGATCGCGCTGGCGATCGCGCGCACGGCCACCCGGCGGCTCGCGCTGATCGGCTGGGTCGTCCCGGTGCTCGGGGCGTGGGCCGCCGCCTCGCCGTGGCTGCTCCGCGGCGGCGGGGAGACCCCGCCGTCGGCGGGCGCTCTGGTGGGCAACGTGGTCGCCGGGCTGGTGGTCGTCGTCGCCGGGGTGGCGCTGGCCCGCCGGGTCAGTTCCTGATCAGCAGCCAGTCGCCCGCGCCGCCGCCCGGCCGGTACGGGCTGTCGGCCCGCTTCGCGACGACGCCGGGGAGGCCGTGCTGGCGGCCCGCGCCGACGACGGCTTCGCCGCCGCCCAGGAAGTACCGGGGGACCTGCCAGTGCCGGTCCTCGATCGCCAGGCCGTCCAGCAGTTCCCGGCGCTTCGTGTAGGGCAGGTCGAGCGTCGCCCGGCCGTCGAGGTGCAGGACGTCGGAAGCGAAGTAGAAGACCGGGCAGCCGGTCTTGAGCCGTTTGGCGGCCGCCGCGTCGGCCCGGCGGCGCTCCTCGAGCCCGGCCGGGTAGGGCTTCCCGTCCTTCATCACGACCACTTCGCCGTCCAGCAGCACTTCGGTGGACCCGAGCTGCTCGCCCAGCTTGTGCAGCTCCGGGTACCGGTCGGTGACGTCGGCGCCGGTGTCGTCGTGCGCGGTGACGCGGCCGCCGCAGACCAGCAGCATCGTGCGCAGGCCGCCCCAGGCGAACTCGTAGGCCCACTCGTCGTCGTCCGCCGGCAGCGCACCCGGTTCCGCCGTCATCGGCTCGAGGAATTCGGGGGCGTCCTCGTGGCCGGGTTCGGCGGGGTCGAGGCGCCGCAGGGTCCAGTCGCGGCCGTCCTCCTCGTGCCGGTTCCGGAACAGGTACTTGCCGCGCGTGCGGGCGCCGTGGAAGACCACCTCGACCTTGTGGTCGTTCCAGTGCAGGGTTTCGTACCGGCCGGTGTCCCACACGGTCATCCGGCCGCCGCCGTATTCGCCGGCCGGGATTTCGCCGGAAAAGGTGAGGTACTCCATCGGATGGTCTTCGGTGTGCACCGCGAGCCGGGGCACGCCGGGGGAGAGCGGCAGGCCCTTCGGCACCGCCCAGGAGACGAGCACGCCGGCACGCTCGAGCCGGAAGTCCCAGTGCAGCTGGGTGGCGTGGTGTTCCTGGATGACGAAGAGGTCGTCGTTCCCGGGGACGGGCGGGCCGTCCGGCCAGGGTTCGGGCGTGCGGCTGCGGGCGCGCTTGCGGCGGTATTCCTCGAGTTTGTCGGCCATGGCCGCCCCGGTACCCCTTCCGCTCGAAGAGCTTCCAGGGTACCGGGGTGACGGGCTCAGTCCGTCTCGGCCACGGCTTCGGCGAACTGCGCCGCATACAGCCGTGCGTACGCACCACCGCTGTGCAGCAGCGTTTCGTGATCGCCCTGCTCGACGATGCGGCCGTGCTCCATCACCAGGATCACGTCCGCGTCGCGGATCGTCGAGAGGCGGTGCGCGATGACGAAGCTCGTGCGGCCGCTGCGCAGCGAGTTCATCGCCCGCTGGATCAGCACCTCGGTGCGGGTGTCGACCGAGCTGGTCGCCTCGTCGAGGATCAGGATCACCGGCTTGGCCAGGAACGCCCGCGCCACCGTGATCAGCTGCTTCTCACCCGCGCTGACCGTGCCGCCCTCGTCGTCGAGCACCGTTTCGTACCCGTCCGGCAGGGTCCGCACGAAGCGGTCCACGTGCGTCGCCTTCGCCGCTTCGACGATCTCCTCGCGGCTCGGATCGTCCGCGCCGTAGGCGATGTTCTCCGCGATCGTGCCGCCGAACAGCCACGCGTCCTGCAGCACCATGCCGGTCTGGTCGCGCAGCTCCTCGCGGTTCATCTTCGCGATGTCGACGCCGTCGAGCGTGATCCGCCCGCTGTCGAGCTCGTAGAACCGCATCAGCAGGTTGACCAGCGTCGTCTTCCCCGCCCCGGTCGGGCCGACGATCGCCACCGTCTGACCGGGTTCGACGGTCAGCGACAGGTGCTCGATCAGCGGCTTGTCCGGCAGGTAGCGGAACGAGACGTCCTGGAACTCCACGCGCCCGCGGATCACCGCGGGCCGCTCCGGGTTCGCCGGCTCCGGGGCCTGCTCCTCGGCGTCGAGCAGCGCGAAGACGCGCTCGGCCGAGGCGACACCGGACTGCAGCAGGTTCGCCATGCTGGCGATCTGCGTCACCGGCTGGCTGAACTGGCGCGAGTACTGGATGAACGCCTGCACCTCGCCGAGCGTCAGGTTGCCCGACGCGACGCGCAGCGCGCCGATCACCGCCACCAGCACGTAGCTCAGGTTGCCGATGAACATCATCGCCGGCTGGATCATCCCGGAGATGAACTGCGCCTTGAAGCTGGCCTGGTACAGCGTTTCGTTCTGCTTGTCGAAGATCGCCGCGGACTCTTCGCGCCGGCCGAACACCTTGACCAGCGAGTGCCCGGTGTACATCTCCTCGACGTGGGCGTTGAGCTTCCCGGTCGTCGACCACTGCTTGATGAAGTTCGGCTGCGCCCGCTTCCCGACCTTCGCCGCCACGACCGCCGACAGCGGCACCGTCAGCAGCGCGATGAGCGCCAGCAGCGGCGAGATCAAGAACATCATGATCAGCACGCCGATCACCGTCAGCAGCGACGAGACGATCTGCGACAGCGTCTGCTGCAGCGACTGCGCCAGGTTGTCGATGTCGTTGGTGACGCGCGAAAGCACCTCGCCGCGCGGCTGGCGGTCGAAGTACTTCAGCGGCAGCCGCGCGAACTTCTCCTCGACCTGCCGGCGCAGCCGGTACACCGCGTGCTGCACCAGCGTCGTCGTGAGCCGGGCCTGGATCAGCCCGAAGAACGACGAGATGACGAACAGCGCCAGCACGGTCAGCAGGATCCGGCCGACCTTGTCGAAGTCGATGCCGACGCCGGGCACGAGGTCGACCCGGCTGTAGATGTCGGCGAGCGTGCTGTCGCCCCGGGCCCGCAGCCCGGCGACGATCTGCTCCTTGGTGACCCCCGGCGGCACCTGCTTGCCGAGCACCCCGGCGAGGATGGCGTCGGTGGCCTGGCCGAGGATCTTCGGCCCGATCACGGTCAGGGTGACGCTGGCCGCGCCGAGGACCAGGACGCCGATCAGGGCGACCCGCTGCGGCCTGAGCAGCTGCAGCAGCCGCTTGAGGGAACCCTTGAAGTCCAGTGCCTTTTCGGCGGGCGCGCCGCCGCTCATCCAGCGGGCCGCCGGCCCGGCGGCCGCGGCACCGGTGTTCTTGTGCCGCTCGGCGGTCGGTCGTTCGCCGGCGTCGGTCGTGGCGGCTTCGGGCGATTCGGTGGTGCTCACGCCGCCTCCTGTTCGGTGAGCTGGGACAGCACGATCTCCCGGTAGGTTTCGTTGCCGTCCATGAGTTCGTGGTGGGTGCCGGTGCCGACGACGCGGCCCTCGTCGAGGACGATGATGCGGTCGGCGCCCCGGATGGTGCTGACCCGCTGCGCGACGATGACCACCGTCGCGTCCTTCGTCTCCGACACCAGCGCGCGGCGCAGGGCCGCGTCGGTCGCGTAGTCGAGCGCCGAGAACGAGTCGTCGAACAGGTAGATCTCCGGTTTGTGCACCAGCATCCGCGCGATCGCGAGCCGCTGCCGCTGGCCGCCCGAGACGTTCGTGCCGCCCTGGGCGATCGGCGCGTCGAGGCCTTCGGCCATCGCTTCGACGAACTCCTTGCCCTGGGCCACTTCCAGCGCGTGCCACAGCTCTTCGTCGGTCGCGTCCGGGTTGCCGTAGCGCAGGTTGCTCGCCACCGTGCCGGCGAACAGGTACGGCTTCTGCGGCACCAGCCCGACCGCGCGGGCGAGCACCGCCGGGTCGAGGTCGCGGACGTCGACGCCGTCGACCTTCACCGTGCCGGCGGTGGCGTCCATCAGCCGGGGGATCAGGTTGAGCAGCGTGGTCTTGCCGGTGCCGGTCGACCCGATCACGGCGGTGGTCTCACCCGGCCGCCCGAGCAGCGAGATGTCGCACAGCACCGGCTTTTCCGCGCCGGGGTACCGGAATTCGACGTTCGCGAGCTCCAGGTGGCCGTGCACCTCGCCCGGCCGGATCGGCGACACCGGCGGGCGGACGCTCGACTCGGTGTCGAGCACCTCGCTGATCCGCTCGGCGCTGACCTCCGCGCGCGGCACCATCATGAACATGAACGTGGCCATCATGACGGCCATCAGGATCTGCAGCAGGTAGGACAGGAACGCCGTCATGGCCCCGATCTGCATGCTGCCCGAGTCGATCCGCTGGCCGCCGAACCACAGCACCGCGACACTGGACACGTTCATCACCAGCATCACGATCGGGAACATCAGCGCCATCAGCCGCCCGACCCGCAGCGACACGGTGAGCAGTTCGTCGTTCGCGACGTCGAAGCGCTGCCGTTCGCGGGAGTCGCGCACGAAGGCGCGGATGACCCGGATGCCCATGATCTGCTCGCGCAGGATCTGGTTGATCCGGTCGATGCGCTCCTGCATCAGCCGGAACGCCGGCCGCATCTTGGCGATGATCAGGCCGACCGAGACCGCGAGCACGGGCACGATCACCAGCAGCAGCGACGACAGCGGCACGTCGAGGTTCAGCGCCAGGATGATGCCGCCGACGCACATGATCGGCGCCGACACCATCAGCGTCAGCGTCATCAGGACCAGCATCTGGACCTGCTGCACGTCGTTGGTGGTGCGGGTGATCAGCGACGGCGTGCCGAACTGGCCGACCTCGCGGGCCGAGAAGTCCTGCACCCGGTGGAAGATCCCGGCGCGGATGTCCCGGCCGATCGCCATCGCGGTGCGCGCGCCGAAGTAGACCGCGCCGATCGAGCCGGCGATCTGGGCCAGCGTGACGGCGAGCATCACCGCGCCGATCCGCAGGATGTAGCCCATGTCGCCCTTGATCAGGCCGTTGTCGACGATGTCGGCGTTCAGCGTCGGCAGGTAGAGCATGGCGATCGTCTGCACCAGCTGGAGCACGACGATCACCCACAGCGTGCCCCGGTACGGGCGCAGGTGGCTGCGGAGGAGCTTGACTAGCACAACGATTCCCCCAGTGGAGTGGTGGTGGTGTTCGGTTCGGGTTTCCGTTCGGTGCCGCCGGTCAGGGTCGGCATCCCGGCGGCCAGCTCGTCCAGCAGCCGCTCCAGGGTCGGCAGGAGCGGCTCGCCTTCGGTCGTGAACCAGTTGACGAAGGCGACGCGGACGGCGCTTTCCACCGAGGAGGCCAGCAGCCGGCACAGCAGGTGGTCCACACCGCCCACCCGTTTCGCGATCGTCTCGGCCAGGACCTGCTCGACCGTCGCGTGGGCTCGCAGGAACTCGCCACGCAACGCGAGCTGGCCCATCAGCTCCCGGATACGCGCAACATACGCGCGATCGGGCTCGCCCTCACGCGAATATTGCTCGAGCACCGCGTGCTTGACCGATTCCCAGAGCGGCTCGTCGGGCGGCCGGTTGAGCAGGGCCTCGCGCATCCCCTCGTGCCGGTCGACGACCACCGCGCAGACCGCCTGCTCCTTGCTGGAAAAGTAGTTGTTGAACGTGCGGGGCGAGACGCCCACTTCGGTGGCGATGTCCTCGACCCGGACGTTCTCCAGCCCTCGCTCCAGCGTCAGCCGCAGGGCGGCTTGCGCGAGGGCTCGCCGAGCCTCGCGCTTCTTCCGCTCGCGCAAGGTCAGCTTCGGTGGTTCTTCCGGCGGCATGAGCGGAGTGTAGCGAAAAACTTGCGTGCCCCGCAAAAAATTGCGTGGCACGCAAAGTTGGGACGAATCGGGCACAGCCCTGCGGGTTTGCGGGCAGGGCCTGGCTCAGCTGCGGGTTCGACGCGCGTGTGCGCTCCGTTGCGACCCGCAATTTGCAAAATTGAACCGAATGGCCTAATCCGCTGCGCTCACCAGCGGCGACGCTCCGAAATCACGGTCACGCGCTGCGATCACCCGGGGACCGGCTGTGGACATCCCACGAACCTTTCTGCTTGCATGTCCCGCATCGCCGCCGGGGGTCGGCGCAGCACACGCTTCTCAGGCACAGTCGGTCACGATCAAGGAAGAAGTGGGACCACATGGCGAGCCGGGCCCGGGAACTCCTGGATCGATCACGCGTCCTACTGGACCGTTCGCGCGTCGCCGCCGCGCAGTTCCTCACCGCGCCGCCGAAACACCCGGGATACGCGCCCACGCCGGCGGCGGGGCCGGCGTTCGTGGAGCTGACCCGGCCGGAGCCGGTGGCGGCACCGTCCGAAGAGGGCGTGCTGGCCGAGATCTGCGCCAGCGTCGCCCTGCGCGACCTCAACCTCCTCGACCAGCTCCTCGCGCGGCTGGAGGAGCTGGAGGCGGGGGAGGAGGACCACCACCGCCTGGCCGATCTCTACCAGCTCGACCACCTCGCCACGCGGCTGCGGCGCAACGCGGAGAACCTGCGCGTGCTCGCCGGGCAGGACACCGCGGGCGACGCCGCCCGCGCGACCTCGGTCCTCGACCTCATGCGCGAGGCGATGTCGTCGATCAACCACTACGCCCGGATCACCATCGGCCGCGTGGTCAACCTCGGCGTCGTCGGCTTCGCCGCGGAGGACCTGGGCCGGGTGCTCGCGGAGCTGTTCGACAACGCCGCCAACCAGTCCTCGCCCAGCTCGCCGGTGCACGTGAGCGCGCACCTGACCGAGCAGGGCAGCGTGCTCGTCCGGATCGAGGACGAGGGCATCGGCATCCCCGCCGACCGCATCGGGGACCTCAACGCGCGGCTGGCCGCGGGCGGCGACCTCGACGACGCCGCGGCGCGGCACATGGGCCTGGCCGTGGTCGCCCGCCTGGCCGCCCGGCACGGTGTCACCGTGCGGCTGGACCGGCGCAGCCCGCACGGCACGGTCGCCACCGTGCTGCTGCCCACCGGAATCGTCACCGAACTCGCCGAACACGCGTGGTCCGGCACCCGGACCGTGACCGTCGAACCGGTCAAGACCGGGGCCGGCCCCGAACCGGCCACCGTCGGCGGGCTGCCGCGGCGCCGCGCCGGCACCTTCCCCCGGGAGACACCGGAGCCGCTCGCACCGCGCAAACCCACCCCGCGGCCGCGTCCGGTCGAGGGCGTCGTCGGCGGGACCACGGCCAACGGCCTGCCGCGCCGCGTGCCCGGCAGCATCCGCGGTGCCGCACCGGAACCGCCGCCGCCACCGCCCCCGCCGGCCGAGGACGCCGGCACCACCGGCCACGAACAGCTGCTGGCCGACCTCGGCGCGTTCGCCGACGGCGAGCAGGCGGCCCTCGCGGAGAACCGCGCCCGCCACGACGAAACGCCCGGAGGAACCGCCCGGTGAGCGCTCCCCACTCGGCCACGGCGAACTTCGCCTGGCTGCTCGACGACTTCGTGCGCAAGGTCCACGGCGTCAGCCACGCGCTGATCATGAGCGTGGACGGCTTCCCGCTCACCGCGTCGGACTCCGTCGGCGAGGCCGAGGCCGAACAGCTCGCCGCGATCGCCAGCGGCCTGCTCTCGCTGGCCGGCAACAGCGCGGCGTTGTTCGGCAAGGGCGCCTGCGAGCAGATCATCATCCGGCTCACCCACGGCTACTTCCTGTTCATGGGCATCGGGTCCGGCGCCGGGCTCGCGGTGCTGACCTCGGGCGAGGCGGACATGAAGGTGGTCGCCTACGAGATGACCCAGTTCATCACCAACGCCGGCCACGCGCTCACCCCCGAGGTGCGCGCCGAACTGCGCCAGGTGCTGACCGCGCGCCGGCCCCGGGGTTGATGGCCGTGCCTCACGATTCTTCCGGGGGTCCGGGTGGCGCCGCCCCCGGCCCGGAGCGGAGCTCCGGTACGCAGCACGAGGATGTGATCCCCATGTCCGAAAAGGACACCGCGTTACCGCGCCGGAGCCGCCGCATCCGCGCGTACGCGCTCACCGGCGGCCGCACCGGCACGCGCCACCAGCTGCTGGTCGAGACGCTGATCTCGGTGCCGCAGTACGACCCCGCGCTGAGCGACACGCTGATGCCCGAGTCGCGCTCGCTCTACGAACGCGCCCGGGTGCGCTGCTCGGTCGCCGAGCTGTCGGTCGGGCTGGACCTGCCGCTGGGCGTGGTGCGGGTGCTGCTCGGCGACCTGGCCTCCCAGGGTGCGGTGTTCGTCCACCCCACGGCGCACGCCTACCACCACGACACCAACGTGCTCGAGAGGATCCTTGATGGGCTCAAGCGGCTCCCCGCCTGAGGGCGATCTGCTGACGATCTCCGCGAAGATCGTCGTCGCCGGGGGATTCGGTGTCGGCAAGACCACCTTCGTCGGTGCGGTGTCGGAGGTGCCGCCGATGAGCAACGAAGCGTGGATGACCGAGGCCGGCGAAGGCATCGACGAGATCCCGCCCGGCGGCAAGTCGACCACCACGGTGGCGATGGACTTCGGGCGGATCACGCTGCGCCCGGACCTGCTGCTGTACCTGTTCGGCACGCCGGGGCAGGCGCGGTTCTGGTTCCTGTGGGACGACCTGAGCCGTGGTGCGCTCGGCGCGGTGGTGCTGGTCGACACCAGCCGGATCGACGAGTCGTTCGCGGCCATCAACTACTTCGAGAACGACTCGGAGCTGCCGTTCGTCGTGGCGGTCAACCAGTTCGAGGGCAAGCCGGTGCACGACCTCGACGAGGTGCGCGACGCGCTCGCGCTCGACCCGGCCGTCCCGCTGGTCACCTGCGACGCCCGCGACCGCGCGTCCGCGATCGCCACCCTGACCGAACTGGTCGGTCACACGCTGTCGCTGGCGGTGCTCTCCGGCCCGGCGGGCCGCGAGTTCGCCGGCAGCGCCCCGCACGCCTGAAAAGGAGAACGAGCTCCATGCGCAAGGTCCTGGTCGTGGGCGCCGGGCAGTCCGGGCTGCAGCTGGCCCTCGGGCTGCAGGCGAAGGACTACGACGTCACCGTGATGTCCGCGCGGACGCCGGAGGAGATCCGGAACGGCCGGGTGATGTCGACGCAGTGCATGTTCCACGACGCGCTGCAGCACGAGCGCGACCTGGGCATCAACCTGTGGGAAGCCGAGACGGTCAACGTCGAGGGGCTCGGCGTCTCGGTGGCCGCGCCGGACGGCGGCCGCGCGCTCGACTGGTTCGCCGAGCTCGACCACCCCGCCCAGTCGGTGGACCAGCGGGTCAAGATGGCCGGCTGGCTGGAGCTGTTCGAGGACCGCGGCGGCAAGCTCGTCATCCACGGCGTGATGACGTCCGAACTGGACGCGCTGTCCCGGCTGTACGACCTGGTGATCATCTCGGCGGGCAAGGGCGAGCTGGTCCAGCTGTTCGACCGGGTGCCCGGGCGGTCGCCGTACACGCGGCCGATGCGCGCCCTTTCCCTGGCCTACGCCCACGGGGTGGGCCGCAGGCCGGAGCACCCGGACAAGCTGGGGGTGCGGTTCAACATCGTCCCCGGTGCCGGCGAGCTGTTCATGATCCCGGCGTACACGCTGAGCGGGAACTGCGACATCCTCTTCTTCGAAGGCGTCCCCGGCGGGCCGCTGGACTGCTTCGACGACCACCCGGGCCCGGACGAGCACTTCCGGCGGCTGCTGGACCTGATGCGGCAGTTCGTGCCGTGGGAGTACGAGCGCTGCCGCGACGCGGAGCTGACCGACGGGAAGGCGACCCTCGCGGGCGGGTACACGCCGGTGGTCCGCCACCCGGTGGGCACGCTGCCGGGCGGGGCGATCGTGCTGGGCATGGCCGACGTCGTCGTGGCCAACGACCCGATCACCGGGCAGGGCTCGAACAACGCGAGCCACTGCGCGGCGACCTACCTCGACGCGATCGTCTCCCACGGTGACCGGCCGTTCGACGCGGCCTGGATGGAAGCGACGTTCGAGCGCTACTGGGAGTACGCCCGGCACGTGACCGAATGGACCAACGCGCTCCTCCTTCCGCCGCCCCCGCACGTGCTCCAGATCCTCGGCGTGGCGGGGCAGAACCCCGCGGTCGCCCGCCGGTTCGCCAACGGATTCACCGACCCGGCGGACTTCCAGCACTGGTTCATGGACCCGGCACTCTGGGAGAAGTACCTGGCAGAGGTCTAGATCGCGATCTCCGCGGACTGTCGCTGGGGGACGATTCGGGCTACGGTTGTCACGTAGCGTGAACGCGACAGTGTGGCGTATCGGAGGTAGTTGGCATGCGGGCGATGTGGAAGGGCTCGGTGTCCTTCGGGCTGGTCAGCATCCCGATCCAGATGTACGCGGCCACCGAGAACAAGAACGTCTCCCTGCGCCAGGTGCACGAGGCCGACGGCGGCCGCATCCAGTACAAGCGGTTCTGCACGATCGACGGCCAGGAAGTGCCGTACGCGGAGATCGCCAAGGGCTACGAGCTGCCCGACGGCGAGATGGTGGTGATCACCGACGCGGAGATGGCCGAGCTGCCGCTGTCCACCCAGCGCACGATCGACGTGCTGGAGTTCGTGCCGCTCGAGTCGATCGACCCGATCCAGTACGACCGGACCTACTACCTGGAGCCGCAGAAGAACGCGGTGAAGCCGTACGTCGTGCTGCGGGACGCGCTGCACAAGTCGAGCCAGGTCGCCATCGCGAAGGTCGCGGTCCGCCAGCGGGAGAGCATGGCGGTGCTGCGCGTGCACGCCGACGTGCTGGTGATGACGACGATGCTGTGGCCGGACGAGGTCCGCGAGCCCGACTTCCCGTTCCTGCGCGACGACCCGCCGCAGATCCGGCCGCAGGAGGTCAGCATGGCCGGGTCGCTGATCGACTCGCTGGCCGAGCCGGTGTTCGAACCGGACAAGTACCACGACCACTACCGCGAGGCCCTCGAAGAGATGATCGAGGCCAAGGTCGCCGGCGACGAGACGACCAAGCCCGCCGCCGTCACCGCCAAGGCCGAGGTCGTCGACCTGATGGCGGCGCTGCAGGCCAGTGTGGACGCCGCGAAGAAGTCGCGTCAGTCCTCTTCGGAGGCGTCCGAAGCGTCCGAAGAGGACGCCAAACCGGCGAAGAAGAAGCCGGCCGCCCGCAAGCGGGCGCCGAAGTCCGCCTGAAACCGCTCGGACGGGTGGTTTTGCCGACACGCCGCCCGGCTACCGTGCCGGCGTGCTTCCCGGTCCTACTTTGGGTGGCACGTAGTCCACGAGCGCGGAAAGGCGGTGCGGACATGGAGTGCGCGTCCTGTGACGCCGGGATCGATCACTGCCACGGCACGCTGGTGGTGCACCCGGAAGGCGGGTTCGCCGAATGCACCGAGCCGGCCTGTGCGGACGGAGACCGCGTGCGCCACGGGCTGATCGTCGACTGCCAGGGCGTGGGCGGCGGGTGCGGTTGCGCCGCCGTGCCGCGGAAGTCGTTGCTGCGCCGAGCTTCCTGAGCCTCCCGCCAGGATCCGTGAAGGCCTTCCCGGCCGGGTTCTCCGCCCGCCGGGGAGGCCTTCGCGGCCTTCGAACCCGTCCAGGTGATCACACGATCGTGTATGCAGCTGTGTACAGCGGCTTGGCGATGTGCTAACACTAACGGGGTCCTTCGGCTCTCCCTCCCCCTCGGAGCCGGAGGACCCTTTTCTTCTTGCCGGCGTTCTCCGTTCACGTGACCCGAAAATCCGTCAGTGTGTTTTTCACCGGCGAAATTCCGGCGGAATCGGGCTCGCGGCGATTCATGGTGCAGACGGCCGAACGGCCTGGCGCGGTCGGCAATGCAGCCGACCCGCCAGGCCGTTGGCGAGGTCTCGGGATCAGTACCAGTGCGCCCGGCCACCGATCCGGCGGCCCGTGCCGCCCAGGATGGCCAGTGCCACGCCGGCCACCGCGAGAATGATACCGATGGTGTACAGCACCGGGATGCCCACGATGAACCCGATGACGAGGAGAATCACACCGAGAATGATCACTTGACACACTCCTTCGCATGAGACCCGGCCCGGCTCCGTGCCGTCCGGGCGGATGCGCTCTCGCCGGGAGGATGGCCAGTTTCCCGATAAACCAAACTACGGCGAATGGAGCAATCTCGGAGCAAACCCCGGATCAGTACCGATAGTGATCGAGCTTGTACGGACCCTCGACGTCGACGCCGATGTACTCGGCCTGCGCCTTCGTGAGCTTGGTGAGCTTCACCCCGAGCGCGTCCAGGTGCAGGCGGGCGACCTTTTCGTCGAGGTGCTTCGGCAGCCGGTGGACGTCCGTGGCGTACTCGCCGGGCTTGGTGAACAGCTCGATCTGCGCGATGGCCTGGTTGGTGAACGAGTTGGACATCACGAACGACGGGTGGCCGGTCGCGTTGCCGAGGTTCATCAGGCGGCCCTCGGAGAGCACGATGATCGCGTGGCCGTCCGGGAACGTCCACTCGTGCACCTGCGGCTTGATCTCCTTCTTCACGATCCCGGGCAGCTTGGCCAGCCCGGCCATGTCGATCTCGTTGTCGAAGTGCCCGACGTTCGCGACGATCGCGTTGTGCTTCATCCGGCTCATCTGGTCCGCCGAGATGATGCCGAAGTTGCCGGTGGTGGTGATGAAGATGTCACCGTGGGCCACCACGTCGTCGAGGTCGACCACGTCGAGCCCGTCCATCGCCGCCTGCAGCGCGCAGATCGGGTCGATCTCGGTGACGGAGACCCGGGCGCCCTGCCCGCGCAGCGCCTCGACCGCGCCCTTGCCGACGTCGCCGTAGCCGCAGACGACCACGCGCTTGCCGCCGATCATCACGTCGGTGGCCCGGTTCAGGCCGTCCACAAGGGAGTGCCGGATGCCGTACTTGTTGTCGAACTTGGACTTCGTGACGGAGTCGTTGACGTTCATCGCGGGGAAGAGCAGCTCGCCGTCCTTGGCGAGCTTGTAGAGCCGCTTGACGCCGTTGGTGGTCTCCTCCGTGACGCCGCGGATCTCCTTGGCCATCCGGGTGAAGCGGCCGGCGTCGGCGGCGAGGCTCGCGCGCAGCGTCTCCAGGATGATCCCGTACTCCTCGGGGTCCTCTTCGGACGGCTGCGGCACCGCGCCCGCCGCCTCGAACTCGACTCCCTTGTGGACGAGCAGGGTGGCGTCGCCGCCGTCGTCGAGGATCATGTTCGGGGCCTCGCCGCCGGGGAAGGCGAAGAGCTGGTCGGTACACCACCAGTACTCTTCGAGCGTCTCGCCCTTCCACGCGAACACCGAGGTGCCGGCCGGCGCGTCGACGGTGCCTTCCGGACCGACGACGACGGCCGCGGCGGCCTCGTCCTGCGTGGAGAAGATGTTGCAGGACACCCAGCGCACCTGCGCGCCGAGCGCCACCAGCGTCTCGATCAGCACGGCGGTCTGCACGGTCATGTGCAGCGACCCCGCGATGCGGGCGCCCTTCAGCGGCTGAGCGGCCGCGTACTCGCGGCGGATGGCCATCAAGCCGGGCATCTCGTGCTCGGCCAGCCGCAGCTGGGTGCGGCCGGCGTCGGCCAGGGACAGGTCGGCCACGGCGAAGTCGAGGCCGCCCGTGGTCTGCAGTTTGTCACTCATTCTTCGGTGCACTCCGGAAATCGTCGACGGAACGCTCGGGAGGCGCGAAGTCCTTGTGGACAACGAAAAGGGCACCTCCCTCGCGGGAGGCGCCCTTGGAGTCGTGGTCTCGGGCCGAGCGTGGCGGAAGGATTTCCGTCGCAGCGCCTCTCGGCCCGGAACCAGGATGGCAAAGCCGCGGCGAGGCTGTCAAGCGAGCGAGCGGGCCATGAGAACGTCGTCGACGTCGGTGCCGTCGAGGTGGAATTCGCCCCGCAGCACGCCTTCGGTGACGAACCCGCACCGCTCGTAGACCCGGCGGGCGCCGGTGTTGGGTCCGAGCACCCGCAGCGTCACCTTGCGGGCGCCCCGGCGGCGCGCCTCGGCCACGGCGGCCTCGACGAGCTGCCGCGCGATGCCGAGCCGCCGGCGGTCCGGGTCGACGGCGAGCCCGTCGATCACCGCCACGTGCCGGTGGGCGGGGATGCCGAACCCCTCGCCGAGGCGGACGTACCCGGCGACCACGCCGTCGTGCTCGGCGACCAGGACGTCCTCGGGCCGCGTGCCGTCGCCGAAGAAAGGGGTGCCGGGCGGCGGCGCGGGAGCGGGGGAGACGTCCGGGGTCCAGGTGCGCTCGTCGAGCTTCGCGAGCGCGGCTTCGTCGTCTTCGCGGGCGGTTCGGATGGTGATCACCGGGCGAGTATCGCCCAGGCCTCTTCGACGAGCCCAGCCATTTCCCGCGGGTCGCGGTTGCCTTCGGAGCTCAGGCTCCGCAACGTCACGGTGAGGTCCGGGCCGACGCGCTGGCAGGTCCGGACGGAGGACCCCTCCGGGTCGGGCGTCGATCCGGCGTTCACCGGGTCGTGGTGCACCAGGCACTGCACGTCCCCGAAGCGCACGAGCTCGTTGCTCGGCGTGGCCAGGCCCAGTGCCTCGGGGTCTTCGTACGGCACCACGAGCCCCGGCGAAGGCGCACGGACCGCGAGCAGCTGGAACGAGCGCCGCAGCCGGTCGTCCTGGTACTGCTGCACGACCGCGCCGGCGCCGCCGTAGGCCGCCGACGCGCGGGCCGCGGTCTCCCGGTCGGCTTTCGTGATCCGGTCGATCATGGCCTGCCCCTTGGCCTTGTCGACCTTCGCGATCGCATCCTGGGCGTGGCCGAGCCCGCCGAGGGTCGCCGGGGCGGTCAGCGGTTCGCCGCTCGGGCCGCCGAGCAGGCTCAGCGCCAGCCACGGCACGCCGACCAGGAGCGCGCCGGCCAGGAGGCCGATCAGGCCGGTCACCGCCGGCCGGGCGAGCGGCGAGCGGCGCGGCACCGGGGTCTGCGTCTGCTGCCCGGGTGCGGGTTCGAGCGGGAAGTCCTGCCACGAGCCTGGCGGGGAATCGGCGGTCACCGGGTCATGGTGGCGCAGTCCGGGCCGGCGCGGAACGGCAATTCGGCATTCGACGTTCAGAGCAGGTGCGCGCGCCGCCAGATGCCTTCCGAGCGGCCGCCGATCAGACCCGTGTCGCGCAGGAACGGCACGATCTTCTCCGCCATCCAGCGGCGCGTCTCGTGGAAGTGCGGGTTCGCCAGCGCCGCGGCGCGGCCTTCGCGCGGGGCGATGCCGACGCTGCGGTAGATCCGCGCGTCGACCATGCTGTCGATCACGCCGAAGGCGACCAGCGCGGTCCGCAGCCGGTGCCGCCGCAGCGCCGTCTTCGACAGCTTCGGCGTCTCGCGCAGCACCTCCTCCTTGGCGAACCGGACGTGCCGGGCCTCCTCGACCACGTGGATGCGGTTGACCGAGCGGATCAGCGGCTGGATGCCGTCGTCGTCCATCATCGACCGCTGGAGCCGGTCGGTGGTCTCCTCCGCGACGAGCACGCTGGCGAACATCGACGGCCCGGCGGCGGTCGCGCCGAACACCTTCGCGGCGCGGTGCACCACCTGCGGGACGCCGTACCGCGGCACGCCGAGCCGCTGCGCGGTGCGGGCGAACATCACCGAGTGCCGGGTCTCGTCGCCGATCTCGGTCATCGCGTACTGCGCGTGCTCGGTGCGCGCGTCGAGGTCGAAGACGTACCGGGCGAGCAGCTGCATCAGGACGATCTCGAACCACAGGCCGACGCTCATGATGCTGGCGATCTCGTGCTTGGAGAGCTCGATCCGCTGCTCCGGCGTCAGCTTCGCCCAGAGGTCCGTGCCGTAGAGGGAGACGCGCTCGAGCGGCATGTACGCCTTGCCTTCGGCGAGCGGCGCGGTCCAGTCGACGTCGACGTACGGGTCGTAGGAGTTCTTCGCGGAGCTCTTGAGCAGGCGAGCCGCGGTGACGTCCCGGTCCTGGGCCTCGACGCCCATGGCGGCCTCCAAAATAGGGGGTACGCGGTGTACTAGTTACTTCGGCAGCGTACACCGCCATGGGGGGCGTGAGTAGGCTTTCGCCGTGACCAAGGTCGACGGACGGGCGACGCGCTGGGCGGGCCAGCAGGAGCGACGGCGTGCCGAGTTCGTCGACGCCGCGCTCGCCGCCATCGCCGAGCACGGCCCGGACGTCTCGACCGAGCAGATCGCCGAACGCGCCGGCGTCGCCCGCACCCGCCTGTACCGCCACTTCGCCGACGCGGCCGACCTGCGGCGCGCGATCGCGCAGCGGGCGGCCGAGCTGGTGACGGCCGACCTGGCCCCGCTCTGGCACCCCGAGGGCTCGCCGAACGAGATGATCTCCACGGTGATCTCGACCCACCTGCGCTGGCTGACCGAGCACGCCCACCTGCACCGCTACCTGGCCCGCGGCACACCGGACGGCCCCGACGTCCGCGGCGCGATCGCCCGCCACCTCAGCCGCCTGTTCGCCGGCTACCTGACGGCGTTCGGGCTGGACCCGGCCCCGGCCGACACGATCGCCTTCGGTCTGGTCGGCTACGTCGAATCGGCGACGACCCGCTGGCTCGACCACCCGGGCACGCTCACCCTGCCCCAGCTGACCGCCCAGCTCACGGGCACGATCTGGGCGATGCTGGACCACACGCTGCGGGCGGGCGGGGTCCGGCTGGATCCGGACCGGCCGTTGCCGCTGCCGGAGAACCTCGCGTCCGGCTCGTGAGTGGTAATTCGGGTTCTAACCCGAATTACCACTCACGAGCCGTCGCGCGGGAACTCGGCCCGCACGCCCAGGAGCCGCACCGCCCGGGTGAGCTCGAACATCCCGAGCACCTCCTGCGCCGCGCGCTCGAGCTCGCCGGCGTCCGACGTCGGCTCCGGCAGCGTGACGCTGTGCGTGTGGGTCAGGAAGGGCACGAACCGCACCTTCACCGCCACCCGCGCCGCCGGGCGGCCCTCCTCGAGCACGTCCTGGGCGACCCGCTTCGCCAGTGCCGAGACCTCGGCCGCCATCTCCGCCGGGTCCGTCAGGTCACGCTGGAACGTCGTCTCGCGGCTGCGTGACCGGGCCACCCAGGGGGTCGCGCTCACCTCGGCGTCGCTGATGCCGCCGCCGAGCAGCCGCAGCCACGGGCCGGTCTTCGGGCCGAACCGGGCCGCCAGCTCCGCCGGATCGGCGCCGGCCAGATCCAGCACAGTGGTGATCCCCAACGCGGCGAGCTTCTTCGCCGTCTTGCCGCCGATGCCCCACAGCGCGTCGGTCGGGCGGGCCGCCATCACCTCCCACCAGTTCTCCTGCGTCAGCCGGTAGATCCCGCCCGGCTTGCCGAACCCGGTGGCGAGCTTGGCCCGCAGCTTGTTGTCGCCGATCCCGACCGCACACGACAGGTCCGTCTCGCGCGCCACCGCCTCCTTGATCGCGACGGCCAGCGCCTCCGGGTCGGCCGTCTCCGCCCCGACGAAGGCCTCGTCCCAGCCCAGCACCTCGACCACCACCGGCAGCTCCCGCACCGCGGCCATCACCCGCGCCGAGACCTCGAGGTAGGCGTCCGGGTCACTGGGCAGGAACACGGCGTCCGGGCAGCGCTTCGCGGCGATCCGCAGCGGCATGCCGGACTGGACGCCGAACTCGCGGGCTTCGTACGACGCCGTCGCGACGACGGCGCGCTCGGTGGGGTCGCCGTTGCCGCCGACCACGACGGGCTTCCCGCGCAGCTCGGGGTGGCGGGCGATCTCGACCGCGGCGATGAACTGGTCGAGGTCGACGTGCAGGACCCACTTCACGCCGCCCAGTCTGCCTCAGATCTTGTGCCGCGCCACGTGGGTCCAGACGGTCGCGGTCAGGGCGATGATCCCGCACAGCGTCACGCCCGGATCGGGCAGCACCAGGCCCAGGACCAGCAGTGTCACGGCGGTGATGTCGAAGACGATCAAGACCGCGCTGCGGAGCGTGCGCGACTTCGGCCGCCGGCCGTCGCGCAGCGCGGCGGCCAGTTCCGGGTCGCTGAGCTCGAGACTGCGCTCGATCTTCTCGAGCTCGGTGCGGTCGTGATGACTGAGCATCGGGCCTCCTCCGGCGCCGAACCCGCCGTATCGCCGTAGCGAATACCCAATCGTCCTCCTCGCGAACCGCTGAACGTCTTCCGATTTCGTGCTTTTCTCTGGGCCGACCGGGTGATCCGCGCTCCGTGATCGGCTTTGGCCACGTTAAGTTGCCTTCTGAACGTGGCCGGTGACGGCCGGACGGTGGGTGGGGGCGGCCGGATGGCCACGTCCTGCCGTGCTGCCGGTGGCCGGTCGAGGCCTTCAAACAGCCGGAGGACTTGATGACCCTGCCCACCGAGCCGATCGGCAGCATCCCGCGGCCCGCCTACCTCGTCGAAGGCCTCGGCGAGTTCGCGGCCGGCCGGATCGACGCCGCCGCGCTCGCCGAGCTGGAGAGCCGGGCGCTGGCCGACACGATCCGCCGGTTCGAAGAGACGGGTTCGCCCGTGCTGACCGACGGGGAACAGGGCAAGCCGAGCTTCGCGACCTACCCGCTGGCCGGCCTGGAAGCGCTGGCACCGGACGGCGTCGTCATCCCGTTCGCCGACGGGCACACCCGGCAGCTGCCGCGGCTCACCGCGGGCCCCTTCCGCTACGCGACCCACGCCGCCTCATATCTGACGCGCGCGAAAACGCTTACCGACCGGCCCGTCAAGCAGGCGGTGATCGCCGCGTCCGCGCTGTCGCTGATCTACCCGGGCGACGGCATCGAGGGCTACTCGCAGGAGCAGTTCGTCGCCGACCTGGTGAACGAGGCCGAGGCGGACATCCGCGGCAGCCTCGAAGCCGGTGCGGACAGCGTCCAGATCGACTTCACCGAGGGACGGCTGTCGCTCAAGCTCGACCCGTCCGGCGGGCTGCTGCGGCAGTTCGTCGAGCTCAACAACGCCGTGCTCGACCGGTTCACCGCCGAGGAGCGCGCGAAGATCGGCGTCCACACCTGCCCGGGTGGCGACCAGGACTCCGTGCACAGCCTCGACGTCGACTACGCGGGCCTGCTGCCGGCGTTGTTCGACCTCAAGGCCGGGCGGTTCTTCGTCCAGCTGGCCAGCGAGGCCGACCCGGAGCGGGCGCTGCGGGTGATCGCCGACCACCTGAAGGCCGACCAGCGGGTGTTCGTCGGCGTCACCGACCCGATCGACCCCCGGGTGGAGACCGCGGAAGAGGTCCGGGGCCGGGTGCTCACCGCGGCGAAGTACGTGCCGGTCGAGCGGCTCGGCACCTGCGACGACTGCGGGTTCTCGCCGTTCGCGGACGACACGTCGACCTCGCGTGACATCGCGTTCGCGAAGATCGCGGCCCGGGTCGAGGGCACGCGGCTGGCGGCCGAGGAACTCGGCTGAGCGGGACGGCGTGAGCCCGCTGCGGGCTCACGCCGTTTCGGCGGCGACCTTCAGGCCGAGGGTGACGAGCACGGTGCCCAGGACGGCGTCGAGCACCCGGCGGACGCGGCCGGCGCTGAAGAACCGCTTCAGCGCTCCGACCACGACGGCGAGGGTGACGAACCACAGGACGGTGCCGGCGGTGGCGATCGCGGCGAGTTCGAGCGTCTGCAGGGTGGAGCCGTCGGCGGGCAGGAACTGGGGGAGCAGGGCCAGGAAGTACACGGCCACCTTGGGGTTGAGCAGGTTCGTCACCAGGCCCTGGCGGAACGCGGCCCCGGCCTTGAGCTGCCGGGCCTCGCTTGTCTGGGCGAGGTCGGCGTACCCGCCGCGGCGCACGGCCAGCCACGCCTTGACGCCGAGCACCACCAGGTAGACCGCACCGGCCAGCTTGACGACGGTGAACGCGACCGCCGACGCGGTCAGCACGGCGGCGACCCCCAGCGCGATCGCGACCACCCAGGCGAAGACGCCGAGCGCGATCCCGGTGCCCGCGGCGATCCCGGCCCGCCGGCCACCGGCGAGCGCCGAGCGCGTCACGACGACGAAGTCGGGCCCGGGCGACATCGCCCCCAGCACGACGACCAGCAGGAACGACACAGCGGTGGCACCGGGGATCATGGGCCGAGGATACGACCCGGCCGCCATCGGATTTCCGCTGATGTTCGAATTTGAACCTCGTGTAGGGTCGATCTTGTGGGTGACTCCAGGGGCGAGGACATGACGGCCGAGGTGCGGACGCGGGTGCGGATCCCGCTGCGGCTCGACGGCGGCGTCGCGGTCGACGCCGAAGCCGTGACGTTCCGCGGCCTGGCCGACGGCGGCGAGCACCTGGCCTTCGTGCTGGGCACACCGGGCGAGGTGCCGCTGGTGCGGCCGCACTCGGAATGCCTGACCGGTGACGTCTTCGGCTCGGCGCGCTGCGACTGCGGCCCGCAGCTGGCCGAGGCGGTCGCCCGGATCGCCGAGACCGGCGGGTACCTGCTGTACCTGCGTCAGGAGGGCCGGGGGATCGGGCTGTACAACAAGCTCGACGCGTACGCCCTGCAGGACGGCGGCCTCGACACCTACGCCGCGAACGCCGCGCTCGGCCTGCCCGAGGACGCCCGCGACTACACGGTCGCGGCGCAGATGCTGGGCGCGCTCGGGGTGCACCGGGTCGACCTTTTGTCGAACAACCCGGACAAGGCGGCGCAGCTGCGCGCGGCGGGAATCGCGGTGCGCGACCGGGTGCCGACCGGGGTGTTCGCGACCGAGAACAACGTCCGGTACCTGCGGGCGAAGGCCGAGCAGACCGGGCACACGCTCGCCCTGCCCGGTCTGGCCAGCTGACCCGCGAGCCGGGACCGCCGGCCGGCGTGCCCGGAGGGTCGGATCGTGCACCGGAACGGTCGGTTCGCGTGCCTGGAGGGTCGGGCTGCGTGCCTGGAGGGTCGGTTCAGGTGAGGCGCTGGGCCGCCGCGGCGGCCGGGCTCGTGGTGAGTTTCTCCAGCAGGCCGATCAGGGTGGCCTGTTCCGCGGGGGTCAGGGACGCCACCCAGGCCTGCTCGCGCTTGTTGTGCTCCTGGTAGGCGCCGGTCACCGCCGTGTGGCCCGCCTCGGTGAGCGCCAGCCGCACCGCGCGGCGGTCGTGGGGGACCGGGGTGCGCGTCACCAGGTCGTCCCGCTCCAGGGTCTTCACCAGCGCCGACACCGCGGCGCGGCTCATCCCGGCGAGCCGGGCCACGTGGCGGGACTCCAGCGGGCCGGCCAGCCACAGCACGAACAGCACCCGGAAGCCGCCCCAGCTCCAGCCGCGTGGGCGGTGGACCGTCGACTCCCAGTCGTAGACCAGCGCGCCGGCCAGCCGGTGCAGCGTCAGGCCGAGGCGCATCGCCACCGGGTCGGTCGCGGGCAGCTCGGCCTGCGTCTTCCCGATCGCGTAGTCGACGAACGAGAGGTAGTCGAGGTCGGCCGGTCGGTCGGTCATGCGGCCCAGGTTAGGGGACGGAGGGTTCCGCGCGGCGGTCCCGAGGGCTAACCTGACCGAGGTAGTCAAACCTTTGACGATCAAGGAGCGCTCGCCGTGACGAAGAAAGCCTTCGCCTCTTCGGCCGACCTGGCGGAGAAAGCGCAGACCCTCGAAGTCCTCGCGGACGGCGTCTACGCGCTGACCGCGGAGGGCGACCCGAACATCGGCGCGATCGAAGGCGAGGACTTCCTCGTCTGCTTCGAAGCGCTCGCCACGCCCGTCGCCGCGGGCGAGTGGCTCGCGAAACTGCGTGAGCACACCGACAAACCGGTGCGGTACCTGGTGCTGAGCCACTACCACGCCGTGCGCGTGCTCGGCGCGTCCGCGTTCGACGCCGACGTGATCGTCGCCCACGAGAACACCCGCGCCCTCGTCGCCGAGCGCGGCAAAGAGGACTGGGAAAGCGAGTTCGGCCGGATGCCCCGGCTGGCGAAGGGCGCCGAATCGGTGCCCGGCCTGACCTGGCCGACGCTCACCTTCTCCGACCGGCTCACGATCGACCTCGGCGGCGACCGCGGCGACCTCGTCCTGCAGTACTGCGGGCGCGGCCACACCGAAGGCGACATCGTCGCCTGGCTGCCCCGGCCGAAGATCCTCTACGCCGGCGACCTCGTGGAGGCCGAAGCCGCGCTGTACACCGGCGACGCGTTCCACCGCGACTGGGCTTCGTCCACTTTGGACAGCGTGGCCGCCTTCGGGGCCGAGATCCTGATCGGCGGCCGCGGCGGGGTGAGCCGCGGCCGAGCCGCGGTCGACGCGGCCATCGCGCAGACCCGGCACTTCCTCACCACGATGCTCCGCGAAGTCGGCGCGGTCCGCGACGCCGGCGGCTCGCTCAAGGAGGCCTTCGAGCGCACCCACGCGGCCCTGGCCGACCGGTACGGGCACTGGCCGATCTTCGAGCACTGCCTGCCTTTCGACGTCTCGCGCCTGTGGGACGAGCTGTCCGGGATCGAGCGGCCGGTGGTCTGGACGGCCGAACGCGACCGCGAAGTCTGGGACCAGCTCCAGGGCTAGGACGATGAGAGTTGCGGTCCTCGGCAGCGGCCCGGTCGGCCAGACGGCCGCCCTGCTGCTCGCGCGCCGGGGCGTGCCGGTCGTGCTCGTCGACGAGCACGAGGCGCGTGACCCCGTCGGGTCCAAGGCCATCTGCCACCAGCGGGACACCCTGGACGTCTGGGCGTGGCTCGGCGCGGGGTGCCTCGCCGAGGAAGGCCTCACCTGGACGACCGCGCGGACGTTCCACCGCGACCGGGAGCTGTTCTCGCTGACGCTGCCGGCCGCGGGGTCCGCGCTCCCGCCGTTCGTCAACCTGTCCCAGTCCCGCGTCGAAGAGGTCCTGGACGAGCTGATCGCGCGGCAGCCGCTGATCGACGTCCGCCGCGGCCACCGCGTCACCGGCCTGACCCAGCCCGGCTGCGTCGAAATCCAGTGCGAGACGAAAGCCGGCCCGCGCCGGATCGAGGCCGACTACGCGGTCGCCTGTGCCGGTGCGCGCGGCGACACCGTGCGGCGGGCGCTCGGGCAGCACCTCGGCGGTGTGTCGTTCCGGGACCTGTTCCTGATCTGCGACATCCGCGCCGACCTGCCGGGCTGGGCGGCGGAACGGCGCTTCCACTTCGACCCGCCGTGGAACCCCGGCCGCCAGGTGCTGATCCACCCGTGCCCCGGCTCGCAGTTCCGGATCGACTGGCAGGTCCCCGACGGCTACGACCTCGGGGCCGAGGAAACCGGTGGGGCGCTCGACCGCCGGATCCGCGCGATCATCGGCGACCGGCCGTACGAGGTGGTCTGGCGTTCGGTGTACCGCTTCCACACGCGGCTCGTCGACCGGATGCGCGCCGGCCGCGTGCTGCTCGCCGGGGACTGCGCGCACCTGGTGGCGCCGTTCGGGGCGCGCGGCCTCAACTCCGGCGTCGCCGACGCGGAGAACGCGGCCTGGAAGCTGGCCGCCGTCCTGCGCGGCGACGCGGGGGAGGAGCTGCTGGAGAGCTACCACGCCGAGCGGCACGCGGCGGCGGTGGAGAACGCGGCCGTCACCACCGCCACGATGGACTTCCTGGTCCCGCAGGACGACGAGCGGCGCCGTCGCCGGCTCGACGTCCTCACCCGGGCGGCGCACGACCCCGCCGCCTGCGCGCGGGTCGACTCCGGCCGGCTGGCGGAGCCGTTCTGGTACGTGGACTCGCCGCTGACCACGCCCGATCCGGCACGGCCGTTCGCGGGACGGCCGCCGCGGGGCGCGCTGCCGCCGCCGGGCCCGGGGGTGCTGCTCCCGGACGTCACCGTCGCGAGTGGACGGTTGCGCGACCTGGCCCGGCAGGGGTTCCTGGTGCTCACCACCCCGGGCGTGCGGGCCGAAGGGATGCGGTCGGCGGAGATCCCGCTGGGCGGGGCGCTGGGTGCGCGTCCGGGCGAAGCCTGGCTGGTCCGCCCGGACGCGTACGTCGCCGCGGTGCTACGGGTAGGAGACCAGCGGGCTCACCTGGTGCCCGGTGTTCGCGGCGTCACCCGAGTCGTTGATGACGTGGGCGATCGTGCCCACGCCGCCGAGTGACACCGAAACCAGGTTGTGGAACCGGACTCCGGAGTTGTTCGGCACTTCGAAGGAGTGACTGGCCACAATGGACGGGTTGGTGTCGAAGAAGCAGTAGCTGCCCAAGCCCCAGCCTTCGTGGCTGGTCACCGAGTCGGCCACCTTGTACGCCGCCCAGCCCTGCCGACCGCCGCCGCTGGACCAGGACGCCTGGTCCGGCGGGTCGTAGGGCAGCTCGTTCTGGAAGAAGTACGTCCGCCCGCCGTTGCCGTTCCAGAGCACTTCGTACTGCTGGTAGTGCTCGACGAACAGGCCGTACATCGTCACGTTCGCACCGTTGACGACGAGACCGTTCGCCGCGGTGTTGACGTCCCAGCCGACGCCGTAGGAGTGGTCGCCCCGCCAAAGCCACATGTGGTCGCCGATGACGTTGTTCGAGTTGACCACCAGCGTCTGCGTGGCCTTCCCGACGGCCGCGCCGCCGATCCGGAAGAACACGTCGTGCAGCGACGTCGGGTCGCCCGCGTGGTTCGCGTTCGAGCCCGGCGGCCCGACCTGGACGAGCACCGGCGAGTTCACCCCGCCCGCGTCGACCAGCAGCCCGGCGATCTTCACGCCGTCCACATCGGACGTCGTGATGGCCGCGGTGCCGTTGGTGGGCATCAGCGTGGCCAGGCCGAGGCCGAGCACCACGGTGTCCGGCCGGGTGATGTTCAGGGCCCGGTCGAGGTGGTAGACCCCCGGGGTGACCAGCAGGTTCTTCCCGGCCGCCAGCGCCGCGTTGAGCGTCGCGGCCGAGTCCGACGGGTGCGCGACGTAGAACTCGCTCAGCGAGATCGACTGCCCGGCCGGAGCGCCGTGGCCCCAGCTGGTGCCCTGGGAATTCTGCCGCAGCGCGGGAACGAACACGTGGTAGCTGCCCGAGCCGTCGACGTAGAGGAACGGCTTCTCGCGGACCACCGGGGTCTGGCCGACGACCGTCTCCGGCGGGTTCGGGAAGCTCGCCGGCGGGGTGCCGGTCGAGCCGACGAACACCATGTTCCACACCCCGCCCTGCCAGCCGCCCAGCTCGCTGTTGCGGGTCAGGAACTGCTGCTGGGACCCCGAGACGGCGACGCCGTCGATCTTGCTGTCGGCGATCAGGCCGCCGCTGGCCCAGCCGTCGCCGCCGTTCCACAGCTGGATCTGGCTGCCGCGCAGGTGCATCCGGCGGTACGGCGCGGCCTGCGCGACGGCCCAGCGCTCCACCTGGCCCGCCGGCAGCGTCACCGAGAGGTTCTCGGCGGACCGCCAGAAGTTCTGCGTCGCGTTGCCCTTGTTGTTCGGGTTGTCGCCCTGCTGCAGCCAGTCGGCCTCGACGCGGACGTGGTCGTTCAGGGTGACGTCGTCGGGGGAGAGGCCGAGCCCGGCGACCTGCTCGTAGAAGCCGAGGTTGACGTCGGCGGTGTAGGTGCCCGGCTTGAACAGCACGGCGTACCGTTCGCCGCCGAACTGGTTGGTGTGCTGCTGGTTCGCGATCTGCGTCAGCCGGTTCTGGATCGTCGCGGCCGGCGTCGACGGGTCGAACACCGACACGTTCGGCCCGAAATCCGGGTTGCGCGGGTCGGTCGGCGGGATCGTGGTGTCGCCGGTGCCGTGCGCGGCGACCTCCCACAGCGAATAGCCGTACTGCGTGGCCCGCTGGGTGCCGGTGATCCGGAGGTAGCGCGCGGTGCCGGACAGCGGCACGGCCTGCGTGCCGCCGGTGCCGGCGGTCGTCGAGTACGCCGCGGTCCAGCTGCTCGCGTCGGTGGACAGCTGCACGGTGAACGCGCGGGCGTACGCGGCTTCCCAGGTGAGCACCACGTCGCAGAGCTGCTGCGCGGAACCCAGGTCGACCTGCAGCCACTGCGGATCACTGAACGCGCTCGACCAGCGCGTGCCGGGATCGCCGTCGACCGCGGCGGCCGCGGGTGTCCCGCCGTTCTCGGTCGAGGACGCGGTCGCGGGACGGCCCTGCGCGAGGTTCGTGGTGCCGCACGCGGCGGCCTGGGCCGGCGCGGAGCCGAGCACCGCCGCGGTGGTGGCCGCGGTGACGAAGGTGGTGGCGATGACGAGGAGGCGGTGAACGGGGGAGAGCGTCGTCGATCTCATGAGCCTGCCTGCTGATCGGGGGGAGGGAGGGAACGGCGGCGGACCGGGCGAGCCCCACAGCTCGCGCCGGTGTCGGGTGGTGCGGCGGGTCCGCGCCCGGGCACCCACCCGGCGCCGTGAGCCGGAGGAGCGGTACCGGGATGGGTGTGACGGCGCGAACCGGTCAGCCCGAACAGGTGCTGGTCGCGGCGGAGCCGTCCCGGTCGGCGGTCACGGAACCGGTTCCGTCGGTGAGCTCGCAGTTAACAGCGCGGAGTTCGGTGCAGTCAAGGGATCCGGCCCGGATTCCTTCGCCCGGCCCACCGTCCGGCGCAGCGGCGTTGACATTTTACGGCTCTTTATTTATAGCTTGAACTAAGAGCGTGCCGACGGCCGGGACCCACGCCCGCGCCGGAGACCACGTGAGCCGATCCGCGCCGGGGCAAGGCCGCCCCGGCGCCGGTTCGCCGTGGAGGTGCCCCATGCAACGCCGCACGCCGAGGACCCGGGTGCTCGCCGTCCTCGCCCTGACCCTGGCCGCCCTGCTGACCGCCCCGGTCGCCCGGGCCGCGCCCGTCCTGCTCTCCCAAGGCCGCCCGGTGACGGCGTCCTCGGCCGAGTCCGCCGCCTTCCCCGCGAGCGCGGCCGTCGACGGCGATCCCGGCACCCGCTGGTCCAGCGCCTTCGGCGATCCGCAGTACCTCCAGGTCGACCTCGGCTCGGCCCAGCAGCTGACCCAGGTCGTGCTGAGCTGGGAAGCCGCGTACGCCAAGGCGTTCACCGTCCAGGCGTCCGCCGACGGCTCGACCTGGACGACTCTCTCCTCGACCACCACGGGCACCGGCGGGACGCAGACGCTGAACGTGACCGGCAGCGGCCGGTACGTCCGGCTCACCGGCACCCAGCGGGCCACGCAGTACGGCTATTCGCTGTGGGAGTTCCAGGTGTACGGCGGGGGCGGCACCGGTGACGTCCTGCTGTCCTACGGCAAGCCCGGCACCGCGTCCTCGTACCAGGACGACGGTGCCTGCCCGGGCTGCGTCCCGGCGAAGGCGTTCGACCACGACCCGGCCACGCGCTGGGCGACCAGCGCGACCACCGGCTGGGTCGACCCGGGCTGGATCACCGTCGACCTCGGCGCGCCCGCGGTGGTCCACCAGGTCGTCCTCCAGTGGGACCCGGCCTACGCGGTCGCCTACCAGCTGCAGGTGTCGAACGACAACGCGAACTGGACGACGGTGTACTCGACCGCCGGCGGCAAGGGCTTCAAGGAGACGCTGACCGTCACCGGGTCCGGCCGGTACGTCCGGATGTACGGCACCGCCCGCTCGAACGGCTACGGCTACTCGCTGTGGGGTTTCGACGTCTACGGCACCGGCGGCAACCCGACGCAGCCGCCGCCCGCGCCGCCGGCCCCGCACTTCCCGGGCACGCTGGTCTGGAGCGACGAGTTCAACGGCGCCGCGGGCGCGGCTCCCGACGCGAGCAAGTGGACCGCCGAGACCGGCCCCGGCGTCAACAACGAACTCGAGTACTACACGAACAACAACAACGCCAAACAGGACGGCCGCGGCAACCTGGTCATCCAGGTCCGCCGCGAAGCCACCCCGGGCAGCGCGTGCCCGATCGACCCGGTCAGCGGCAGCGGCACCTGCCAGTACACCTCCGGCCGGATCAACACCGCGGGCAAGTTCAGCTTCACCTACGGCCACGTCGAGGCCAACATCAAGGTGTCCGGCACGCAGGGGCTGTGGCCCGCGTTCTGGTTGCTGGGCGCGAACTTCTTCAGCGGCACGCCGTGGCCGAACTGCGGTGAGATCGACATCATGGAGCACGTCGGCAAGGCGCCGAACCTGGCGTACTCGACGATCCACGCCCCGGCCTACAACGGCGCGGGCGGCGTCGGCGCACCCTACGACCTCGGCCAGGACGTCTCGGCCGGCTTCCACCGCTTCGGCCTCGACTGGGACGCCACCCACATGACGTTCTTCGTGGACGGGACCGCGTTCCAGACGATCAACCGGGACACCGTGGAGAGCACCCGCGGGCCGTGGGTCTACGACCACCCGTTCTTCCTGATCCTCGACAACGCGATCGGCGGCGACTTCCCCGGCCCGCCGGGCGCGGGGACCGTCCTGCCGCAGGACATGGTGATCGACTACGTGCGGGTGTACCAGTGAAGCCACCCGCCATCCGTCCACTGTGTACTCGACGGCCGCCCGGCCGCGGTGCGTGAGCCGGCGGGCTACCGCACCCGGGTCGACTCGCGGAGCACCAGCGCCGTCGGGACGATCAGCGGGGCGTCCGGGGCCGGCGCGCCGGCCAGGCGGTCCAGCAACAGGCCGGCCGCCGTCTCGCCCATCTGCCGCAGCGGCTGGTGGATCGTGGTGAGCGGCGGCTGGGTGTGCGCGGCCAGGGGGATGTCGTCGAAGCCGACCACGGCGACGTCCCCCGGCACCGTGCGGCCCGCCTTGCGCAGACCGGCCAGCACGCCCGCCGCCGTCAGGTCGTTGTGCGCGAAGACCGCGTCGAACTCCGGGCCGGTCCCGAGGAGCTGGAGGATCGCCGCCTCACCGCTCTCGCTCGTGAAGTCGCCTTCGATGATGAGCCGCGGGTCGAGGGTCAGGCCCGCGTCGACGACGACCTGGTGGAAGCCGTTGAGGCGGTCGGTGGTGCAGCCGAACTCGCGGGGCCCGGTGACGGTGGCCAGCCGGGTGCGGCCGGTTTCGAGGAGGTGGCGGGCCGCGGACGCGCCGCCCTGCCGGTTGTCCGTGCCCACCGAAGGGAACGCCGGGCGGCGGCCGCGGTCGTCGATCACCACCACCGGCAGGCCCGAGTCGTGCAGCACGCGCAGGTGCCGCACCGCGTCCGGCGGTTCCACCAGCAGCAGGCCGTCGAACGCCTTGGCCGACACCTGGCGCGAGAACTCGCCCAGGGAGTCGGCGCCCCGGTTGGCGGTGGACAGCAGCAGGCCGTAGCCCTTCGACTCCACGACGTCGGCGACGCCCTGCAGCACCTCGCCCATCCACGGCCAGGTCAGGCCCGGCACCAGCATCCCGACCGTGCGCGTCACCCCGCGCGCCAGGCCGACCGCGCCGGCACTGGGGATGTACCCGGTCGCCGCGATCACCTCGCGCACCCGGATCGCCGTCGCCGCGTCCACGTCGGCCTTGTTGTTGAGCACCCGCGACACGGTCGTCTTGCTCACCCGCGCGCGGCGGGCGACCTCGGCGATCGTGACGCGCATCCGTCCTCCCGATCGGGCGGTGGAGAGCTCCGTGTGTCAAGGTACTCGCCCGCGGGCCCGCCGCGCGGTGTCCGAGATCGATCAAGTGCGGCCGGACTGCCCGGCGCCGGGGCTCCCGTGACCGCTCCAGTCCGATGTGGACAATGCCTGCGTATAACGACCTATACCCGCCGCGTCGGCTCAGTCGGCGTTTCGGCGGCGTCGCCCCGGACCCCGCGCGAACGGTGACGGCCCGGATCGGCCGGACGGCGGCGTGATGAGATGACAACGTGATCATCGACCCGTGGGTGCTGCTCCTGCTCGTGCTGGCCGGCGTCGGGGCCGGCCTGACCGGGGCGACCGCCGGGCTCGCGTCGCTGGTGTCCTACCCGGCGCTCCTGGCCGCCGGGCTGCCGCCGGTGACCGCCAACGTCACCAACACCGTCGCCATGCTGGGCACCACCGTCGGCGCCGCGGCCGGAGCCCGTCCCGAGCTGGCCGGGCAGCGGCGGCGGCTCGTCCCGCTCTGCGCGATCACCACCGTCGGCGGCGCGTGCGGCGGGCTCGTCCTGCTGCTGACGCCGTCCGACGCGTTCACCGTGATCGTGCCGTGGCTGATCGGCGGGGCGTCCCTGGTGCTGATGGCCGGACCGCGGCTGCGCCGGCTGGCCGAAGGCGCCGAACACCACGGCCTCAGCCCGGCGACCGGCGTGGTCGCGTTCCTCATCGGCATCTACGGCGGCTACTTCGGTGCCGCCGCCGGCGTGCTCATGCTCGCGCTGCTGGTCACCGTCTGGAGCCAGCCGCTCGCCCGCACCAACGCGGCCAAGAACCTGGTCACCGGCTCGGCGAACCTCCTCGCCGCGATCGTCTTCGCGGTCACGGGCAAGGTCGTCTGGCCGGCCGCGCTCGCCGTCTGCCTCGGCTCGCTGGGCGGCGCGTGGCTGGGGTCGGTCCTCGTGCGCCGGCTGCCGGCCACGCCGTTGCGCATCGGCATCGGAATCGGCGGACTGGGCCTGGCGGTCGTCCTCGGCCTGCGGGCATGATCGGCGGATATCGGCGAGCAGGAGACCAGATGAGCATTGTCGGGACCAGGGTGGTCCGCCGGGAAGACCGGAGTCTGATCACCGCGGGCGGCACCTACGTGGACGATCTGCGGACGGATGCGCTTTCCGGGGCCGCGCACGCGGTCTTCGTCCGAAGTCCGATCGCCCACGCGCGGATCGGCGGCATCGACGTGAGCGCGGCGAAGGAGGCGCCGGGCGTGCTCGGCGTGTTCACCGCCGCCGACCTCGGGCTCGACCCGCACCCCTCGGGGCCGGTGCCGGAACCGTGGCTGGCCGGCGAGGTGGTGCGCTACGTCGGCGAACCGGTCGCGCTCGTCGTCGCCGAAGAGCGCTACCAGCTGGCCGATGCGGCCGAGCTGGTCGACGTCGACTACGAGCCACTGGACGCGGTCGTGTCGATCGACGCGGCCCTCGCGGGCGAAACGTTGCTGTTCCCCGACCGGGACAGCAACATCGTGCAGGTCAAGGGAGCGGCCGAGTTCGATGACGCGATTTTCGAGGACTGCGAAGTCGTCGTCACCGAGACCATCCTCAACCAGCGCGTCGCGCCCGCGCCGCTCGAGGTGCGCGGCGCGGCCTGTGCGTGGGGCGAGGACGGCCGGCTGACGGCCTGGCTGTCCACGCAGAACGCCCAGATCGCCCGCAGCCAGCTGGCCGGGAGCCTCGGTGTCCCCGAAGAGTCGGTGCGGGTGATCGCGCCGGACGTCGGCGGCGGTTTCGGCGCGAAGATCGGCGCGGACCCCGAGGCGACCGTGCTCGGCTGGGCCGCCAAGCAGCTCGGGCGGGGCGTGCGCTGGGTCGAGTCGCGCAGCGAGAACCTCACGGCCATGACGCACGGCCGCGCCCAGCGCAACACGGTGACCATCGGCGGGAAGCGCGACGGCACGGTGCTGGCGTACCGCCTCGACGTCGTCCAGGACGCCGGCGCGTACCCCCGGATGCTGCTGCTGCCGACGCTGACCGAGCTGATGGCCATCGGCGTCTACCGGTTCCCGAAGGTCGAGACCCGCAGCCGCGCGGTCGTCACCACGACGACGCCGATCGGCGCCTACCGCGGCGCCGGGCGCCCGGAAGCGACGGCCGCCGTCGAACGGGCGATGGACCGCTTCGCCGCCGAGATCGGGCTGGACCCGGCCGAGGTCCGCCGGGTCAACTTCATCCGGCCGGAGGAGTTCCCGTACCAGTCGCCGACCGGGGCGTCCTACGACACGGGCGAGTACGCGGCGGCGCTGGACAAGGTCCTGGACGCCGCCGGGTACGCCGAACTGCGGGCCGAGCAGCAGCGGCGGCGGGCGGCGGGCGACCCGGTCGAGCTGGGCCTGGGCATCGCGACCTACGTCGAGATCACCGGCGGCGACGGCGGCGGCGAGAGCGGCCGCGTCGACATCCACCCGGACGGCTCGGTCGTCGCGTGGACCGGCAGCTCACCGCACGGGCAGGGGCTCGGCACGTCGCTGGCGATGCTGCTGTCCGACCAGCTCGGCGTCCCGCTGGAGAAGATCACGGTCCGGCACGGCGACACCGACGAGGTGCCGAAGGCGGTCGGCACGTTCGGCTCGCGGTCGCTGCAGCTGGGCGGCTCGGCGATCCGGCAGGCGGCCGACGAGGTGATCGCGCAGGCCCGCGAGCTGGCGGCCGACCTGCTGGAAGCGGCGCCGGAGGACCTCGAACTGGACGCCGGGCGCGGTGTCTGGCAGGTCCGCGGCGCACCGTCGAGCACGGTGCTCAGCTGGGCGCAGGTCGTCGAGACGGCCGGCGAGGGCAAGCTCTCGGCCGACGTCTGGTTCGGCGCCGGCGCGCCGACGTTCCCGTTCGGCGCGCACCTCGCGGTGGTCGAGGTCGACACCGAGACGGGCAAGGTGCGGCTGCGCCGGATCGTCGCCGTCGACGACGCCGGCCCGATCGTCAACCCGCTCACCTTCCGCGGCCAGCGCCACGGCGGCCTCGGCCAGGGCGCGGCGCAGGCGCTCATGGAGGTCGTCACCTACGACGACGACGGCAACCCGACGACCGCGACCCTGGCGGACTACTCGTTCGTCACCGCCGCCGAGCTGCCGGACTTCGAGCTGGTCGACATGGCCACCCCGACCGACCGGAACCTGCTCGGCGTCAAGGGGATCGGCGAAGCCGCGACGATCGGTTCGACGCCGGCGGTGCACAACGCCGTGGTGGACGCCCTTGCGGCGCGCGGCGTCAAGCACCTGGACATGCCCACGACCCCGATCCGGGTCTGGGCGGCACTCGAGCAAGCCAAGGAGAGCGCGCAGTGAAGGTCTCGATCGAGGTCAACGGGCGGTCGCTGACCGAGGAGGTGCCGGACCGGACGCTGCTGGTGCACTTCCTGCGCGACACGGCCGGCCTGACCGCCACGAACGTCGGCTGCGACACGACGTCGTGCGGCGCCTGCACGGTGCTGCTCGACGGCGAGTCGGTCAAGTCGTGCACGGTGCTGGCCGCGCAGGCCGACGGCCACGCCGTCACCACCGTCGAGGGACTGTCCGCAGCGGACGGTTCGTTGCACCCGGTGCAGCGGGCGTTCCAGGAGCAGCACGGCCTGCAGTGCGGGTTCTGCACGCCGGGGATGATCATGGCGTCGGTGTCGCTGCTGGCCGACAACCCGAAGCCGACCCGCGACGAGGTCCGTGCCGGGCTCGAGGGCAACCTCTGCCGCTGCACGGGGTACCACAACATCGTCAGCGCCGTGATCGACGCGTCGGGGCAGGAGGTGGACCGGTGATCCCCGCTTCGTTCCGGTACCTGCGAGCGTCCACAGTGGACGAGGCGCTCGCGCTGCTCGCCTCGCACGGCGACGACGCGAAGGTGCTGGCAGGCGGCCATTCGCTGCTGCCGCTGATGAAGCTGCGCCTGGCCGCGCCGGAGTACCTGGTGGACATCGCCCCGCTCGACGAGCTGCGGTACGTCCGCCTGGAGGGCGGCGAGGTCGTCATCGGTGCGCTGTCCCGCTACAGCTCGCTGGCGCAGGATCCGGTGCTGCTGGAGCACGCGCCCCTGCTGGCGCACGTGTCCGGCGAGGTCGGCGACCGGCAGGTCCGCCACCGCGGCACGATCGGCGGATCCCTGGTGCACGCGGACGCGGCGGCGGACCTGCCGGCGGCGGTCCTCGCGTCGGACGCGGTCCTGGTGGCCCGCGGGCCGTCGGGGGAGCGCCGCATCCCGGCGGCGGAGTTCTTCCTCGGCCCGTTCACGACGCCCCTGGAGCCGGCGGAACTGCTGACGGAGATCCGCCTCCCGGCCCAGACGGGGAAGGGCTGGGGCTTCGAGAAGTTCACCCGCCGCGCGATCGACTGGGCGATGGTCGGGGTGACGGTCGTGGACGGCCGCGTCGGCTTGGTGAACATGGGCGGAGTACCGCTGCGCGCCACGGCCACGGAAGAGGCGCTGGCGGCGGGGGCGTCGATCGAGGAGGCGGCGGCACTGGCGGCGTCGGGAACGAACCCGCCGGACGAGCCCCACGCGACGGCCGAGTACCGCCGTCACCTGGCCCGGGTCCTGACGCGGCGGGCCCTGACGCAGGCTGTCCGGTGATCCGCCGGGGGCGGCGCTTTCCGCCGGCGCCGCCCCCGCGGTGATCGCGACGGCCGATTCCCGCCAGCCTCGCGTCCCCTGTGGACGGCAGGATCGGCCGGGTGAAGACTGTTGCGCACACGGCCATCGAGCCGGGGATCCTGTACTTCGGTACACCGGTGGTGTTGATTTCCAGCACCAATGAGGACGGTTCGGCCAACCTGGCCCCGATGTCATCGGCGTTCTGGCTCGGGTGGCGGGCGATGCTCGGGCTGGGGGTGCGGTCGCAGACCGCGCAGAATCTGTTGCGCACCCGCGAAGGCGTGCTGAACCTGCCTTCTTCGTCGATGGCCGCCGAGGTCGATCGGCTGGCGCTGACGACGGGGACCGATCCGGTGCCCGCCGGGAAGCGGGAGCGGGGATATTTCCACGTGGCGGACAAGTTCGCGCGGGCCGGGCTGACTCCGGTCGCTTCTTCGACCGTGGCGCCGCCGCGGGTCGCCGAGTGCCCGGTGGCGATGGAGGTCGTCGTCGAGGCCACCCACCCGGTGGGGGACGACGGGGGAATCGTCGCTTTCGAGGTTCGGGTGCAGCGGGTGCTCGTGCACGAGTCCGTCCGGCTGGCGGGCACCGAGGATCGGATCGATCCGGACGCCTGGCGGCCGCTGATCATGAGTTTCCAGAAGTTCTACGGGCTGGGTGCCCAGGTGCATCCTTCTACGTTGGCTCGCATTCCCGAGCGGCTTTACCGTGGTCCTGATATCGAACGGGCTCGGCGAGTTCCTGCGTTGTAGGGCGGGGCGGGGTGGAGAGCACCTTGCCCCGGCGGGGTCTGCCGACGTGCTCGCCTCCTCCGGGCCTGCGCGGCAGCCGCGCGGCGCAGGCCCCACCCGCAGGCCGTCACTCCTTCGGGCTATACCCCTCTTGCCCGCCTGGTCCAGGGGATCGTGGTCTTTCGGGCATCCGGGTGGCGGTGCCGACGTCCGCCCCGGCCGCACTGCTAATGTTCATCAAGGAACTTGCTTGAAGGTTTGACGAAAAGGATCCGGCGAGGGGAAATGGCGGAGCGGTTCGAGTTCGTCCTCGAGGTCTTCGAAGCACTCGTCGTCGGGCGGGCTACCGGGGGCGATGTCCGGCGGTACCCGCTCCGGGCCGGGAACCTGCCCACCGATCCGGTGCGGTTCGTCCGCGTTGCGCGGCAGGTCTACGACGCGCTCGAGGAACGGCGGTTGTCCGTCTCCGGTGAGCTGCACCCCGGCGTCCGGACCGCCTTCGAACTCCTCGCCGAACCGCGGATATCCGTCGCCGTCAGCGGGATCGACGGGCTCGGGGCCGATGTGGCCGTTCTCGTCGTCAGCGACGGCGCCCAGGCCCTCGGGATCACGCAGGCCCCGGACACCGACGAACTGCTGTTCTCGCTGTTCGCCGACGAGGACCTCGTCGAGGTCGTCACCGGGGTGCTTCCCCCGGCTCCGGCCGCCACCACCGGGACGCACGTCGTCCACCGGGCCGCCGGGCGGGAGGTTTCCGCGATGACCGCGAAGCGGATCGCGGAGGCCGAGTTCGACGAAGAAGAGACCGATGCCTTCGGCATGATCGAGGTCAAAGCCGTCGTGCGGCCCGGGCGGCGGCCGCCGGCTCCGAAGCCCTCCGACGTCGCCGTGCTCGAACGGGTGCTGGCCGAACCGCGGCTGGGCGGTGGGCACATCGCCGTCAGCGCGCAGGGGCGGCGGGGTGAACGGCTCGCCGGCGAGCCGCTGAGCTGGCTCGACACCGCCGACGGCCGGTACCTCGTGCACACCCGCAGCGGCGAGGGCGGGGAACTCACCGCCGAATACGTGCCCGCCGGGCGGGCCGACCTCGCGCGCGCCATCCGCGACGCGATCGCTGCCGTCTACTGACCGGGGAGGAACAGTCCTGATGACGACCGAAGAGACCGCGGCGGTGGCCCAGGCCCTCCAGGCCACCAAGCAAATGGCGTCGACCGCCGACCCCCAGCTCAAGGCGATGGACGCGGTGCGCGTCGGCCTCGCCGGGGCGCAGCTGAAGCGGCTCGCCGAGAGCGGTGGCTTCGCGATCGACGACACCACCGGCAACCAGCTGATCGAGGCCCTCGAAGGCGTGCTCGAGTCGCTCGAACAACGCTGGGCGAACCTGCAGCGGCTGCACGACGCGCCGGCGATGAGCCGGACCGCCGCCGGCCAGTGGGTGTCGGCGCACATGGTGAGCACCGCCGCCGACGAGCACGGCCTCGTCACCCAGCTGCAGGCCGCGCGGCAGGAGTTCCCGACCTACATCGAGGCCATCAAGCTGGCGAAGCAGAACTACAAGTCCCGGGAAGAGACGACGCAGCAGACGTTGACCTCGCTCCCGACCGCCGACCAGAGCTGAGGGAGATCGTGGCACCCACCGCCGAGTCCGTCTCGGACCCGTCGTCCCCGGACTACGACCCGCGCAGTCCGCTCTACGACGTGACCGCCGATTCGTCGTCGAAGTACTACGTCGGGCCGCTGACCACGGACAAGTCGCCGTCGGGCGACCAGATCCGCGAGATGGCCACCAGACAGGTCGACGACGAGATCCGGCGCGGCTGGCTCGGCCCGGTCGTCGACCCGGTGCTGCGCGACAAGAAGATCCAGGAGCTCTACCAGCAGCACCTCAACGACGCCAAGCACGGCCTCGACGAGGGGCTCACCATGCGCGAGACCGGCGGGGCGCCGCGCACGCTGTGGAACAACGCCAGCCACGAACAGATGAACGAAGCCATCACGCAGGACGCCAACCCGGCGACCGTCGCGGAGACCTCGGAAGAGTGGGTGCGGGTCGGCAACGACCTCGGCACCCACCAGAAGACGCTGGCCGACGCGATCAACGCCAGCACCAGCAACTGGCAGGGCGGCGCCGGTGACGCCGTCCGCGAACACCTCGCCGGCGTCGGCAAGTGGCTGGGCGCGACCGCGCAGGGCGCCACCCTCGCCGGCCGCCAGCAGGAGATCCACTCCCAGGCGCTCAACGAGACCCAGCGGCAGATGGCCGCGAACCCGCCGGTCCAGTTCGACCTGCAGTCGACCAACCAGCGGCTGATGTCGATGACCGACCCGGTGCAGTACGCGGCGGCCGCGGGCGAGGCCATGCAGACCTACCGGGCGCAGCAGGCCGCGCGGGAGCACGCCGCGCAGATCATGACCCAGTACGACGAGACCATCGGCGGCGCGGTCGCCACCCCGCGGTTCCCGGCCCCGCCGAAGCTGCCGACCGCCACGGCGACCAGGCAGAACGTCGTCGCGCGAGGCGGCGCCGGTGCGGGCGGCGACGTGCAGCCGCTGCTGGCGCGCAGCCCGCTGGACCCGGCGGCCACCGGGACCCCGATCGACGCGAACGCGGCCGCGCTGGGCGGCGCGGGCGCGGGCGGTGCCGGTGCGGGCATCCCGGGCGACGGTTCGGGTGGCTCCGGCTTCTCCGGCAGCGGCATCCCGGGTGCGGGTGGCTCCGGCAGCGGCTTCTCCGGCAGCGGCATCCCCGGCGGTGGCTCCGGCTTCTCCGGCGCCGGCATCCCGGGCGGCGGCAGCGGTGCCGGCGGCGCCGGCGGTGCGGGCTTCACGCCGCCGAACTTCGACGCCCCCGGCACGCCCGGTGGCGGCAACTTCAGCGGCGCCGGCATCCCCGGCTCGTCGCTGCCGAACTTCGACGACTCGACATCGTCGTCCGGCTTCACACCTTCGGGTATCCCGGGCGGTGGGGGCACGGGCGGCAGCGGGTTCACCCCGCCGTCGATCCCGAACATCCCCGACATCTCCGGTGGGGGCGGCGGCAGCGTCCGCGGCGGCAGCCCGATCCCCGGGTTCACCCCGCCCGGCATCGACCCGATCACCGGGCTGCCCACCGGCGCCGGCGGCCTCAACACCCCCGGTGGCGCCAAGATGCCGACCATCGGGCGCGGTGGCGGGATCAACGGCGAAAGCATCGCCAGCCGGCTGGGCGGCCTGGGCGGCGGCGGGGGCGGCGGCGGATCGCTCGGCGGGATCGGCGGCTCCGGGGCCGGTGGGTCCGGCGCCGGCGGCGCGGGCCTGCGCGGTGCGGGCAACCTCAGCGGCGGGGCCGCCTCCGGCGCGGCCGCGGAAGCCGAAGCGGCGGCGGCGCGCAACGCGATGTCGGGCCGCGGCGCGGCCGGTGCCGCGGGCGCCCCGGGCATGGGTGGCATGGGCGCCGGCAAGGGCAAGAAGGAAGACGACAAGGAACACAAGTCGGCCGACTACCTCGAAAGCGACGATCCCAACTTCTTCGCGGGCGAGCAGGCGGTCGCGCCGCCGGTGATCGGCGACTGGAAGAACCAGGATTGGAAGTGACGCCGTGACGGCACCCGGCTTCGAAGTCGAACCGGACGATCTGGTCGCGCACGCGAGTCACGTCGAGAGCCTGGTGGACCGGCTCAACACGGCGAGCGCGGCGGCCGACACGGCGATGTCGGACCACGCCTACGGGCTGCTGTGCGCCTTCCTCCCGCCGATCATCCGGCCGACGAACGAGCAGGCGAAGGACGCGCTGACGGCGTCCGGGGAAGGCGTGCGCGGGTTGGCGGACAACGTCACGGCGGCCGCGAAGTCCTACCGAGAAGGCGAAGAAGGCAACGCGCAGCCGTTCGAGCGTCAGCTCGCGGCGGCGTCGCCGACTGCGGAAGCGAAGGTGCGGTCATGACCGGCCCCAACGGGCTGGGGGACCTGATGCAGGACCCCGACGAGACGATCCGCCGGATGGACGACTGGGCGGCCGGGTTCGCGGCGAAGGCCCAGCGCTACCAGGCGGCCCAGGAGCAGACCGAACGGCTGCGGCTGACCGCGACCAGCTCCGACGGCGCGGTCAGCGTGACCGTCGGCGCGGACGGCACCGTCACCGACCTCACGTTCTCGAACAAGGTCAAGTCGTTCCCCCTCGACGAGCTCTCGCGGCAGATCCTGACGACGATGCGCCGGGCGCAGTCCGGCATCGCCGAACGCGTCGCCGGGGTGATGGCCGAGCAGCTCGGCGACGAGGACCGCGAAACCCGCAGCGTGCTGCTCGACAACCTGCGCGGCCGGTTCCCCGACCCGGACGAGCCGGACGAGCAGCCGCCGGCCACCCCGCCCGCACCGGTGCCGCCGGCCCCGGCCGGCGGCGCGGCGACCCCGCCCGCACCCGGAACTTCGCAGCCGCCGCGGCGGCCTGCCGCAGCCGATGACGAGGACAACAATCCGTGGTGAATCCGCTGGTCGCGGAAACGAAGGATTCCACGAAAGCCTATTCGGGCATTTCGCTGCTGGAGTCGGCGAACGACCTCAAATCCGCGATCGAGAGTGGCGACTGGGCTGCGGTGGCGCTCGGGGCCGTCGGGACGGCGCTGGATGCGTTGTCGATGGCGATGGACCCGTTCGGTGCGATCCTGGCGGCCGGGGTCGGTTGGCTGATGGAGCACGTCGGGCCGTTGAAGGAGGCCTTGAACGGGCTGACCGGGAACGCGGACGAGATCGCGGCGCAGGCGGAGACGTGGAAGAACATCGCGGCCGAGCTGGGCAGTGTCGGCGAGGACCTGATCGGCATGGTCAAGGCCGACACGGTTTCGTGGACCGGTGCCGCCGCGGACACCTACCGGCAGCGGGCGCAGGACACGGTGACGTTGCTGGAGACGGCCCAGAAGGGCTGTGAAGGTGCGTCCAGTGGTGTCAAGACCGCTGGTGAGGTCGTTGCTGCGGTGCGGGCGTTGGTGCGGGACATCATCGCGGAGCTGGTCGGGCATCTGATCAGCTGGGCACTGCAGGTGTTGTTCACCCTGGGCATCGG
>NZ_JBSGAI010000061.1:0-49178 GCF_053600695.1 Amycolatopsis sp. NPDC005003
CCGTTGAACGCGTCCATCGACGACTCGGCGATGCCGATGCCACCGGCCCAGCCGTAATCACCATTGCCCGCGGTGAACGCGCCCGGCCCGTCCGGATCCTTCTTCGCCTCGACGACGAGCGGATTCCCCTCCGGCATCACGCCTCCCAGCGCTTCCTCGACGACTCCATATTGACGCACCGCGGGAAATCCGGGTTCCGATCCGCGGGCGATTGCGCCGTTCAGACCAGCCACGCGGGTGCGAGACCCGGCGGCGAGTTGACGACGCGAAGGAGCTCGCGTGGCCTCTGATGCCTGGAACGACCGGTGCCGGCCGGGGCAGGCGACGCAGACGGAGGTCGTGCGCACTCTGGAGCGGATGTCCGTCAGTGCACTGGCAGGCACCGGAGCGACCGCGGCCTTCTCTTCGCTCGAGCTGAGCACCAAGTACGGCACCGAGCCGGGCAGCATCGTGCTCGGCCGGGTCGTTCCGTTCGGCATCGGCGCGGTGGTCGGCCGGCTGGTTACTGTTCGCAGGATGAACTTCCTTGACCATGTTCTTCTGGGAGTGCGCGATCTCGAGGTGGCGGCGGACCGGTTCCGCCACGAGTGGGGTCTGGGAACTGTGCCCGGTGGCTCGCCGGTTCCGGGGGTCGCCAATGCGGTTGTCCCTCTCGAACCGCCGGTGTATCTGGAGCTCGTCACCGCCACCGACCCCGGTGCCAGCGAGGCCGCGGCGCGTTTGGCCGCTGTGACCGCGGCCGGAGATCGCCTGTTCACCTGGGCGATGGAGCCGGACGATCTCGACGCTTGCGCGGCGAGTTTGGGGGTCGAACCGGTGAGCGGCGGCGGAGACACCGGGCGGTGGCGTTTGCTTGGCGAGGTGGAACAGCAACGGCCGTTCTTCATCGAGTACGACATCGCTCGCGCCGCTCGTATTGAGGGTTGGCAACGTACTTATGCCAAGGCGATGCATGACTGTGCACCCGGCCGCGTGACGTATCTGGAGGTCGGCGGCGACGAGTCTCGTATGCGGCAGTGGGTGGGCGAGGTTGATGTGCCGTTGCGCTGGGTCGGCGGTGAACCGCGCCTCGCGGCGGCGGGCATCGCGACCACTCGAGGCGAGATCGTGGTGCGCTGAGGGCGGGGCAGCCGAAGTTGATGTTGCCGACGACAGCTTGTAATGCCCGGAATGTCCTGTCAACGACATGTTCCTGGCACGCCGCGGCCGGATGCGTGGCGTTACGTGGTCGACCGGGGGATGGGGATCTCGGCGTTGAGCACGGTCGTGCCGGTGGTGTCGGTGGCCAGCAGGGTCAGGCGTCCGGAGTGCGCCGGGGGTTCCGGGAACCATTGCATTCGCTGCCGGTCGAGGTGGTCTCCCGATTCGGCCGAGCCGCCGGTCCGGCGGTACGCGGTACCGAGCTCGTCGCGCAGCTCCCAGGTGAGATCGGCCAGCGGCGAGCCGGTGACCGGCCGGCCCGGTCGCTCCGTGGTCTGTCCGCGGCGTTGGCGTTTCATCCACTCCAGGTGCGCACGCGCGGCCTGCGCCCGCCTGTCGCGGTGCTCCGGACCGGGGTTCGTGGAGACGTCGACCGAGAACCGGTCGCTCCACAGCTCCGCCGAGATCAGCGTCACCGGCCGTCCGTCGAGTTGCCCGAGCTGTCGCGGTCCCGCCAGCACGCTCCGCAACGTCGGCGGCTCGCGCGGCTCGGCCGGCTCCTGTTCGACGACCGGCGCCGAACCCTCCCGCACAGCCACGGGAGCGAAGGTGCCCGCGGCCTGCGAAGACGACGCCGACACCGACACCGACCGGACTTCCGGCATGATCCCGGCCTCCTCGAGGGTCTCGAGTGCGGCCCTTTCCTGCTCGTCGGTGAGCACTCCGGTGTCACCGAGCGCCTCGACCTGCGCCGCGAGCCGGCTTCCCAGCATGCGTAACGGATCCACGGAAACCACACCGGCGGATCGTGCACGCCGGGCGCGGCTCACCCCGGCCACGGCCGGTCGGAAGACCTGCGCCAACCACTGTTCCCCGGACAGCATCCCGGCTCCATTTCCGCCGTCGGTGGCTTCGCGTTCACACCGGCATTGTGCCCAGCGGCGCTGTCACCGCGCACGCCACTTTCCGGGAACCTTGCCGAGGGGAGGCGGATACGGGTTGCTGAAGGCAGGTCAGCGTGGTTTCGCGGGTGCCGGGAAGGTGGCCAGTCCGGCTTCGGCCAGGCGAGCGGCGCGGCGGACCTCCTTGGCTACGGCGTCGATCGCGTCCGGCACGGGGTGGCCGGGGCGGACGTGGGTGCGGAGGGCGCGGAACTGGACCCGCCACAGGCCGAGGAGCGTCGCCGCGGCGAGCTGGGGTTCGGGGTCGTCGGGGCGCAGCCCGGTCCGGGTGGCGAGCGCTTCGGCGGCGATGTCGACGAACCGGTCGGCGATGTCACTCTGGTATGCCCGCAGCGACGGGGTGTTCCGGATCAGGTCGCCGAACTTCCGGTACTGGGCCAGCGCGCGGTCGGTGCCGGCGGCGAGAGCCGTGGCGAGGCCGTCGAGTTCGTGGTCGAGGATCGTCAGCATCGCGCTGACCGGGGTCAGCGCGAGGTCCGGCAGGTGGGTGCGCAACGCGTCGGCCGTTGCCTCGAGCCGGTCCAGGAGCAGCGCTTCCTTGCTCGGGAAGTAGTTGAAGACGGTCTTCTCGGACACTCCGCACGCTTCGCCGACGTCGGCCACCCGGACGGCGTCGAAGCCGCGTTCGAGGAACATCCGTGCGGCGGTGTCGGACAGCTGCCGGCGCATCGCGCGTTTCTTGCGCTCGCGCAGCCCCTCCGCGGCCGGCCGGCCGGTCCCCGTTGTCGTCACGCGGCCATCCTACTTCAGTCACCAGAAAAGTTCTGCTACAGTAATTTTATAGCCACTGAAGTTAAGGAGTCTGCCGTGTCCGAGATCCACATCGTCCGCGACTACCCGCACTCGCCCCTGAAGGTCTGGCGGGCCATGACCGACCCGGAGCTGATCCCGTACTGGACCTCGACCGGGAAAGGCGCCCGCGCCGAGGGGTTCGAGCCGGTGGTCGGCAACCGGTTCCGGTTCGTCGCCAAGTCGATGCCCGGCTGGCGGGGGATCGTCGACTGCGAGGTGCTGGAGGTCCGCGAGCGGGAACTGCTGCACTACACCTGGGTGGGCGCGGAGGGGGAGACACCCAGCCACGTCCGCTACCGGCTCGAGCCCACCGCCGAAGGAACCCGCTTCACCTACCACCACACCGGGTTCACCGGCATCGGCGGGTTCGCCATGGCCAAGCTGCTCGGCTCGGTCCGGACCAAGATGCTCACCGTCGGCGTGCCCGCCCTGCTCGCCGAACTGGACGAGACCGGCGCACTGCTCCCGGACGCGCCCCTGCGGCTGGCCCGGCCCCGATGAACATCCCGGCCCAGATATTCGCGCTCGTCACGGCGCTGATGCACCTGTGGATCTTCACGATGGAAAGCGTCCGCTTCAGCCGCCCCGAGGTGCACGCCATGTTCGAGGTGCGCGCGGCGGACCTCGACATCGTCCGCCCCTGGGCGTTCCACCAGGGCTGCTACAACGCACTCCTGGCCCTGCAGGTGCTCGCCGGGCTGACCGCGGCCCACTCGGGAGCGATCGCGGCGGGCCAAGCCCTCGTCCTGGCCGCCGGCGTGTCCATGCTCGCGGCGAGCGTGGCGCTGATCGCCTTCGACCCCCGCCGCGCGCGGCTCAAGGGCCTGATCGGCCAGGGTGCACCCGCCCTGGCCACCCTCATCGCCCTGATGGCCTGAGCCGCACGTCCGCGTGTGACGTCGTTCACAGGTGGTCACAGCCGGGCGGCGGGCGGTGTCTGGCGGGCATGACGAACACGGAGCAAACCTCGGTGTTGATCACCGGAGGCAACCGCGAACGGCGGCGTGTACCACGGAACGCCTGCGGCAGCTGTTGCCTGCCGTAACAGCTTTCCCCGCCGAGCGACTGACTCCGATGTGACCGAAGCCTCCAAGGTGGCGCCGAGCCGGCAGGAGTTGTTCGACGAACTGGTTGCCGCGGCCATCGGCACCGACGAGATCACCCACAGCCTTCGGCAGGCAAGAGGCGTCGACGAGCACTACCTTCGGCAGCGGTGTGCCACCGAGCGCACTCGGCTGTGGCGCGAGGCCTCGGAGGCCGCATACGACTACGACGAAATGGCCCGCCGCCACGATCGCACTACCGCCCGCCATCCCGTGCTCGCGGCGGTGCGCGAGGTGTTGACGTCGACTCCGCTGCAGCATGCGGGCGCACTCGTCGGCTTGTTGCTCGTGATGTTCGCTTGGGTGGTCTACGCCCCGGGGCCGCTGGGCGTGGTCCCTGACCAGCGACTGCTCGGCGCCGCCATCGCTGTCGTCGCTGCTGCGTTGTTCGCCAGGTGGCTCGCGGCGAGGTCGAGGGTGCTGCGTCGGACACAGCGTGCCGTCGACGTCTTCCTGGTTCCGGCGATGGCGGTGACCGCGATCGTGCTGTTCGTTCTCGCGGTCGTGTGCTTCGTTCCGTCGGACGTCGTGCAACGTGTTCACGCGTCCGGGCAGTGGGGCGAAGCTCTGTTGATCTTGCTGGTGGTCTGTTGCGTGACCATCCCGTTCGCGAGGACGATCCGGGAGTCACGATGGGAGGAGCCGCATCTGCCGCCCTGGCGCCGCGTACCCCCGATCCTGGCCGCGCGTCCTCCTGCCGGGAGTGTTTCCAGATGGCCCGTCGGGATCCTGGCAGCCACAATCGGCGTCACGGGCGTTCTCGGGGACGGCACTACTGAACCGGCGATGCCGGTTTTGGTGGTCGGAAATCCGAACCCCGGTTTGCTCGACGCCGGCCTCGGCCTGATCGCTCTGAGCGCCCTGGTCGCGTTGACGGGCTTCCCGCTGTGCCCCACCCGGTTGATTCGCCGGCATTACGTGGCAGCGCGCCGCCGGGTGTCGCAGCTCCTCACGAACACGGCGATCCTGCCGTTCCTCCGCACCGAGATCAACAAGCACACCCAGGTGCTGGACGTCGAGATCGACGTGCGGGAGGCGCCGGGGTTGGGGCAGCTCTCCGACCCGGCCTACCTGGTACCGACGGCGGCGGCCGCGAGAGTGGGGAAGCTGCTCGAGTCGATGCCCGGAGGCAGCATCGGGCTTGCCGGGGCCCGCGGAGCCGGCAAGACCACCTTGATCGAGTCGTATTGCGCCGGGCAGCGCCGGTTGACCGGCAGCCTGGCGACGATGGTGTCCGCGCCGGTCGAATATGCGCCGCGGGAGTTCCTCCTCCACCTCTACGCGAAGATCTGCCAAGAGGTCATCGGGCCGCAGCCGGACCTCGGCGGACTCGACGTCTCCGCGGCCCGGCGGGGGCGCGGGCGATCGCGGCTGCTCGTGTCCGGGCTGCTGCTTCTCCTGGTCGGCGTCGCGCTGACGGTTTTGTACAACGCGGATGTGCGGATTCCGGCGCAGATCGCTTGGGCCCTGGTTTTCCTCTTTTCGGGGCTGGTGCTGGTGGGAAGCGCGGCCGGCGCTCGGCAGGGGCAGTTGCCGAGCCACGGCCTGCGTGGCGTCGCTGCCGAACGGCTGGAGGAGATCCGGTTCCAGCAGTCGTTCAGCTCGACGTGGTCCGGGGCGGTGAAGGTGCCGCTCGGGCTGGAGGCCACGATCGGCGGCGGCCGAGGACTGACCCGGCAGGCGCTGCACCTGCCGGAAATCGTCGACTCGCTGCGCGACTTCTTGACGCTCGCGGCCCGCGAAAACCCGGTCGTGATCGGTATCGACGAGCTGGACAAGATGCAGTCGGAGACCGCCGCGGAGCAGTTCCTCAACGAGATCAAGAGCATCTTCGGCGTTCGGGGGTGTTATTTCCTCGTCTCGGTGTCGGAAGAGGCGATGAGCAGCTTCGAGCGCCGGGGGCTGCCGTTCCGGGACGTCTTCGACAGCACTTTCGACGAGATCGTCTGGTTCGAGCACCTCAGCGCCACCGAAGCGATCGCGAGCATCGACCGCCGGGTGCTGCTGATGCCGGCACCGTTCAAACAGCTGTGCTTCGCCTTGTCGGGCGGCCTCCCCCGGGAGCTCATCCGCGCGGCGCGCCTCGTGCTGGACGCACAGGAACCGCACGGCCCGACGGGGTTGTCCCGGCTCGCTGGAGACCTGGTCGCACAGGACGTCGCGCGCAAGGCACGCGCGGTCGGTGTCGCTGTCCGCCGGATCGATCTCGAGCCGGACGTGGGCTGGTTCTTGTTGAAGTGCGCCAGTGTCCGAGACGCCGCTGTCGACGCCGGTACGTTGCTTCGGCTCATCGACGAACTGCTGCCGATGCCCCGGTCCCGCGCACAAGCGGAGTCGACCGAGCCGGCCGCGAGTACGTTCCTCAAGCTCATCGGCGAACTGGCGTGCTTCCTCTATTACGCGGCCACCGTCCTCGAGTACTTCGACGAGTCGGCCGACGGAGCACGCTGGCGCGACGCATCGGCGCTGCACCTGCTCGCCCAGGCGCGGCAGGCGTTTTCGACCAGCACCAGAGTGGCGTGGGAGGGCATCTCCTCATTCCGCACCTCGTGGACGATGAAGGCGATCCCCTTCCCGCCGGCTCTCGAGCCCCGGTACCGACCGGTACGCGGGTCCGCGACCGATGAGGTGTGAACCGGACATCGCTCCGGCGTGGGCTTGTTCGGCAAGAAGCCGGTCATCGGGTGCTGCTGCCGCCGGGGGAGTGGTTCGGTGTGGTCACGCCGCCGTAGTTCAGCGCGCCGAAACCGACGACAAGGACGAGACAGGTGGCGGTGGCTACTCCGGACAGCCATGTTCGACGTCGATGGTGGCGTGCCGGGGGTGCGGGGGACGCGGCTGGGGGCCGGTTGGCGGACAAGGTGCTGGCAATCACGGCGAGGATGAACAGAAGCGTGGCACAGACGATGAACACGTCGGCCAGGTTGTAGCGAATCGGGCCGAGCGCGATGAAGTCGACCGCTCCGCGCACGCTGCCCGGGGCGGTCAGGTAGTGCAACCCCAGGCGGTCGAACAGATTGCTGATCCAGCCACCGACCATGAGGCCGGCGGGAACGAGGATGACCGCTGACGGTCGGCGGCGGATCAGGACGACGGCGGCGGCAGTCAGCACGCCGAAGCCCATCAGGTCGAGCAGCGCGCCGGTGGTCGGGTCGGCGTACCAGTGACTGATCGTGTCGCCGACGAGGAAGTTGCCGCCGTAGTTGATTTTCGCTCCGGGTGCGTGCCGCCAGGCCCACCACTTGCCGAGTTGATCCACCACGGTGACCACCGCCAGCAGGGCAAGCACCGCCGGTCGGTGCGCCAATCCACCGTTCGGTGTCACCTGGGTCGGGCGGACAGCGGCTGTCGTCGAGTCGTCGCTCATGATCGCGTCCCCTGGCGGTAGCGGTCAGTGTGCTTCTTGTCGCCCAGGGTGATTGGTGATTATTGCGAAATCTTTACGATCAGTAACCTTCTGTGTGCCAACTTTCCACGAAGCCGGCCCAGGAGCTGTCACCTCCCACCGGACCTGGCCGGGCTGCGCACTCGACGACGTGACCGGAAGTTCTGCGTGGCGGTACACGGATCGTGCCCGGCGGCAGTCTTCATAGTGATGGCTGACTACGAGGACTTCGTCCGGGCGCACCTGCCGCGGTTGCTGCGCTACGCGACGATGCTGACCGGGGAGCGGGAACAGGCCGCTGACCTGGTGCAGGACGTGCTGGTCAAGGCGTACCGACGGTGGTCGCGCGTCAGCGACGCCGAACACCCCGACCGCTACGTCCTGAAGATGGTGACCAACGACTACCTGTCGTGGCGGCGCAGCCGGCCGGCCCGGCTGATCGTCGTGGGCGACCCGCCGGACGAGGCGCGGCCGGATGACTTCGCGTCGGACCACGCGGCCCGCGAGGACATGTGGCAGCGCCTGGCGCGGCTGCCCCGGCGCCAGCGCGCGGTCGTGGTGCTCCGGTACTACGAGCAGCATGCCGACGCCGACATCGCCGACCTGCTCGGCTGCGCCCAGGCCACCGTGCGGGCCCACGCCCGCAAAGCTTTGACGACCTTGCGACACGGCCTGAGCGCCGACCGGATGGCCCAGGCGAAGGAGAGCTGATGGACATCGAGAACCTGATCAAAGACACCTTCACCGCCCACGAACCCGACGCCCCCGACAGCGACCAGGTGCTGGCGGCCACGCGTCAGCGCCTCGACCGCAGGCGCGCCGTGGTGAGCCCTCCGCTCGCGGCCGGCGCCGGGGTGGTCCTGCTCGCCCTGGCCGCGGTCGGCGTCGTCGCGCTGAACCGGCCCGCGCACGACGACCAGGTCGCCACGGGCAGCAGCCCGAGCAGCGGTCCGGCCGCCGTCGCGGCACCGGTCAAGCCCGCCATCGCGGAGCTGACCATGCCCTACTCGCTCGGCTGGCTGCCACCGGGCAAGGCCGACTACCTCGTGCACCGGATCAACATCGGTGGCAGCGCGGCGAACCCCGACAAGCCGGTGTACGGCGGCGAGTACATGCTGAACGTCACGTCCGGGCGTCAGGTCCTGCTCGTGGACGTGCAGGAAATGCGGATGATGCGGGTCGAGCACGCGACCTTCAAGTCCGGTCCGGGCCGGCCCGTCACCATCGGCGGGCGGGCCGGTGTGGAGAGCTCGCACTCCGGTGGCCCGGGCGGCTACGAGGTGTACCTGACCCACCCCGACGGCGGTGCGCTGTACGTCAACGTGGCCGCGCAGCCGGGCAGCACGGCGTCGGAGCAGCAACTGATCGACGCGGGCCGCCGCGTCGCGGAGAACGTCACCTTCCCGGGCACGACCACCGTCACCCCGGCGTTCGGCCTCGGCAAGCTGCCCGACGGCCTGCGGATGTGCGCGTTCGACGTCGAGAAGGGCGGCCCGAGCGGTCCGACCGTTCTGCGCACGGGCTACTCGGTGGGCACGTGCAGCGCCCTGCCGCCGGTCCAGGTGCACACCGGCGAAACCGTCCAGGTGAGCGGCACCGCGGGGCGACCGGTCCAGGGACGCGAGACTCGTTATGTGGACGAGAACGGTTATCGCACGGTCTGGATCCTCAAGGCCGTCCACGACGCGCCGATCGCCGTCGCGGGTCAGAGCACGCAGGCGGAGCTGTACGCCATCGCCGACCACCTCGTCCTGCCCCGCTGAGGTCCCGTAGGTCCTCTTCGGACGTGACCGGGGAGGACCCGCGGACCGCCTCCTGGGGGTGGCGGTCCGCAGGGGGCCGTGGCAGCCGCGCTGCTTCCGGTCGTCGCGGACGCGGCTGACAGCATGATGCCATGATGAGCCGGGTGAGCTTTGCGAAAGCCTGCGCGAGGGTGCGGGAACTGTGCGTCGAGCAGCTGGGTCAGCATGTCGGGACACAGGTCGCGGCACTGGCCGAACCCGGGTTCGGGCTGCGTCCGGTGAAGCCGGGCATCGCCGCGGCCGGCCTCGGCCGGTGGGGCGGTTCGGCGTTGCTGAATCCCGGCACGCCGTGGCCCGAGCACGACGGCGTTCCGCTCAGCCTGTTCGCCGTCCTGGACGTCGATGCGCTCGGCTCCTGGCTCGGTGACGAACGCCCACCCGACGGGCTGCTGAACATCTTCTTCTTCGAGCCGGACATCCGGCGCGGATACGTGCTCGAGGGTGCGCCTCTCCTGGACTTGGACGACCCGCGGTGCTGCCGGATCATCCCGGCGGACCCGGCACTGGCGATCGAGCGGGCAGCACCCGCGCCGGCATCGATCCACGCCCCGGAGCCGTTCTACGCGGTGCCTGTCGTGACGTTGCCGTCGATGCGCGGAGTGTCCTACGACCCGGTCCTCGACACGGTCGACTACGGCGGAGTGACCGAAGACTCCAGCCACTACCGGTCGATGCCAGGCTGGTTCGCTTCGGACCGGCTCGGCGATGCCTGGCTCGAGTTCTGTGAGCGTGAGCAGGGTCTGTACAAGTACGAGGACGTGTCCTTCGCACCCGACCAGGCGTTCGGCTGGCCGCACCTGGAGAACAGCTTCCCCCAGCTGGAGGAGCCGTACCGCCACGTCATCACCATCGGGCACCACGACCTCGGCGACGGCGGCTACGTGCACTTCGTCCTGCCGGCGAAGGCGTTCCGCGACGGGGACTACGAGCAGGCAGTGGCCTTGTACGAGGGTTTCTAGCGTGGCAACCGAGGTGGCTAGGGCCGGTACACGGCGTCCTTGCCGTACAGAGGCTTGGTGAAGCTGGAGATGTAGGTGTGTGAGTCGGCGGCGCCCAGGTTGTAGGTCAGGTACACGCCGTAGCCTTCGCTCACGGTTCGCTGAGCGAGGCTCGCGGCGGTGCTGGTGGATGTCGCCGCGATCTGGACCGCGGCGGGGGAGAGCCCGGATTTGGGGAGGGCGATGTTCGGTACGCCCCAGGTGCCGTAGTACGGGTTCCAGGCGTAGTTGAACTTCGCGGTGATGTCGGTGCCGCCGTAGGACAACCGCGATGCCGCCGGGCCGATGTTGTACAGCGAGATCAGCTTGGTGGGCATCGCCGCGCGCAGGGCGGTGACGAGGTGGACGAAGGAGCCGGCGTTGGGTTGGCCGGTGCCGTTGTTGCCGTACTCGGCGTATTCGTCGTCGAAGTCGATGCCGTCGAGCCCGTACTTGGTCACGGTGTCGGACAGCTGCTTGGCGAAGGCCGCGGCCGCTTGCTGGGACGGGAAGTTGGCGAACCCGGCGCCCTGGTGGTTGCCGAGGACCGACAACATGACCTTGATGCCGTTGGCCTGCAGCGGGCGGACTTGGGTGCTCACGTTGTCGAGGACGCGCTGGACGTTCGGGTTGAAGTACAGGTACGCCGACTTCGTCGCGGTGTCGTAGTTGATGTTGGCGGCGAAGATCACGCCGATGTCGAACACGTTGCCACCGCTTTGGGCGAGCGTGTACTTGCCCACGTTCAGCATGCTGTTGCTGTTCACCTCGACGTAGGCCACGGTGATCGGCCCGGTTTTGCGCGGCGCGGCGGCCGCACCGGCCGCACTCGTGCCTGTCATCGTGGCCGCGAAGAGGGCGGCGCCTGCCAGCAACGCGGTGATCCGGCCAAGCTTGACCACGGTAGCTCAACTCCTGACGAGTGGTTTGAACCAATGTCCATGTAGGTGCTTTTCCGGCACCTTGTCAAGAGAAGTGATCGAGCAACGCGCCCGGTACCTCGATCGGCCCACGCCGTTCGTCGGACCGGGCGCGGGCATCAGGCCGCGCGGCGGCGGCCGGCGGGCAGGTGCGGGAACCGGCGGCGCGGACCTCGGCCGCCGTTCTCGGCGGCCGGTGGCTCCCAGCCGAGCTCGGCTTCGTCGTGCGCGGTGGGCTCGGCGCGCGTGCTCGGGCCCGGTGTCGACGTGCGGCGGTGCCGTCGACGGACGCCGTAGAGGAGCCCGACGCCGGCCACGAGCAAGCCGTGTGAAAGCACGCGGGACACGGTGACCTGGCCGTCGGACAGGTCGATGCCCGACATGATGCCGAGGACGGCCACGAAACCGGCCAGGGCGGGCAGCAGCCCCGATGCCGTCGCCGGGCGCAGCGCCGCCCAGAGCAGGCCGAAACCCACCGCGAGGTTCCAGGCCGCGCTCTCGTTGCCGAGGTGCGCCGCCATCGCCGTCATTCCGCCGTGTTCGGCGTGCCCCACGTCCGCACCGAGCAGTTCGGCGAGGCCGAGGCCGCTTTGCACGAGCGCGACGAGGGCCAGGGCGATCCGCAGGCCCCAGCGCGGCGCCGGCGGGGCCGGGACCTCGGTGAGGATGCGTCCGGTGAGGTCCGGCACCTGCGGCGCTTCGCGGACCAGCAGCAGCCGCCGCAGCCGGACGGCGTCGTCCTGCCAGGCCCGGCACTGCGGGCAGCCCGCCAGGTGACGATCCACCACCTGGTCCGGCAGCGAACCCGCTTCACCGTCGATCCGGGCGGAGATCGCTTCGCGGAAGTCGGAGCAGTTCACCTTCACATGGTCGCGCAACGGCTCCTCCGAGTTCCCGCCGAGGTCGCCGAAACCTGCGGCTGTCCGACCGGGACGCCGTCCGGCGATCCCGGGAGTCAACCGACCGCCGGGTATCCCGGCCGGATCCCGGCCAGCGCGGCCAGGAGGTCTTCTCTGGCACGGGCGACGCGGGAGCGGATGGTGCCGACCGGGCAGCCGCAGATCCGCGCGGCATCCACATAGGACAGTCCAAGCGTCTGGGTGAGCACGAAGGCGTCGCGCCGGTCCGGGTCGAGGGCCTGGACGAGCTGGTCGAGGACGACCTGCTCGTCGAACCGCTCCGCACGGGTGGGCTCGGCGCGTTCGGCCGCGGCTTCCCAGTCGGTCACCGGCGACCGGCGCGGGCGGGCCCGGAGGGCGCGGATGTGGTCGGCGACCGTCCGCCGCGCGATGGACAGCAACCAGGTCCGGGCCGAGGAGTCACCCTTGAACCGGGGCAGGCTGCGCAGTGCCCGCAGGTAGGTCTCCTGGCTCAGGTCGTCCGCGGACTGCCGGTCGCTGAGCCCGGCGACGAACCGCCAGACCGAGGGCTGCGTGGCGCGGAGGAACCGTTCGAGGGCCGCGGGGTCACCGCGCCCGGCGAGCAGCGCTCACCGCGTGATCTCGGCGTCGTCCGCACGTTCTGGCGTCACACTCGCTACTACGGCGGCCACCCCGATCCGGTTGAAAACGATCTTGAGGAAAATCGGCGGGAACCATCCGGGCCGCGCAGCCGACCATGTCACGGCGAGGGCACTGCCCCGTCACGACACGGCCTCGGCCGGGAAGGTGGACGACATGACCCAGACGACCTACGCGGTGACCGGGATGTCCTGCGGGCACTGCGCCAGTTCGGTCCGCGAGGAGCTCGGCGAACTGCCGGGTGTCCGCGAGATCGACGTCGACCTCGGCACCGGCAACGTCCTGGTCACCAGCGAGACGCCCCTCGATTTCGGCCAGGTCGAGCAGGCGGTCCGCACCGCGGGCTACCAGCTCGTCCGATGACCGCCGGAGGCCGTCGAGCCGACTTCACCGACCCCGTCACCGCTCCCGTCCGGGCCGCCGATCCCGGCAAGCTCGACGTCCGGGACGCGGTAGCCGCGGCGGAGATCGAACTGGTCGTCGGCGGCATGACCTGCGGGTCGTGCGCCGCGCGGATCGAGCGCAGGCTCAACCGGCTCGACGGCGTGGAAGCCAGCGTCAACTACGCGACGGAGAAGGCGCTCGTGCGGGTGCCGCCGTCGATGACGGCCGACGACGTGATCGCCGCGGTCGAGGCGGCCGGCTACACCGCCGCTCCTCCTGCGCCGCCCGAGCCGGAAAGCGCTTCCGAGCCGCCGGCCGACGCCCTGCGCCGTCGCCTGCAGCTGTCGGCGCTGCTCGGCGTGCCGGTCATCCTCGTGGCCATGGCGCCCGTGGTGCAGTTCCCCGCCTGGCAGTGGGTTTCCCTCGTCCTGGCCACGCCGGTGGTGCTGTGGGGCGCATGGCCGTTGCACCTGGCCGCCTGGACGAACCTGCGGCACGCGACGGCGACCATGGACACCCTGGTCTCGATGGGCGTGGCCGCGGCCTACCTGTGGTCGCTCTACGCGCTGTTCTTCGGCGGGGCCGGTGTCATCGGCGTGCGGCACGAGTTCGCCCTCTTCGCCGGCCACGACGTCGACGGGATCTACTTCGAAGTCGCCGCCGGCGTCACGCTGTTCATCCTGGCCGGCCGGTATTTCGAGGCCCGGTCCCGCCGCCGCGCCGGCGCGGCGCTGCGGGCCTTGCTCGACCTCGGCGCCAAGTCCGTGGCCGTGCTGCGCGACGGCCGCGAGGAGCGCGTCCCGATCGAGCGGCTCCGGGTCGGCGATCTGTTCGTGGTCCGGCCGGGGGAGAAGATCGCCACCGACGGGGTGGTCGTCGACGGTGCCTCCGCGGTCGACCTGAGCCTGGTCACCGGGGAAGCGGTGCCGGTCGAGGTCGGTGCCGGCGCCGAGGTGGTCGGCGCGACGGTCAGCATGAGCGGGCGCCTGGTCGTGCGGGCGACCCGGGTCGGCGCCGGGACGCGGCTCGCGCGCATCGCGGCGATGGTGGACCGAGCGCAGAGCGGCAAGGCCGGCGTGCAGCGGCTCGCCGACCGCGTGTCGGCGGTGTTCGTGCCCGTCGTGCTGGCGCTTTCGGTGGCGACACTGGGTTTCTGGCTCGTCTCCGGCGCCGGGACCGGGATGGCGTTCACCGCCGCGGTGGCCGTGCTGATCATCGCCTGCCCGTGTGCGCTGGGGCTGGCCACCCCGACCGCGCTGCTCGTCGGCACCGGCCGCGGGGCCCAGCTCGGCGTGCTGGTCAAGGGGCCGGAGATGCTGGAGTCGACGCGGCGGGTCGACACCGTCGTGCTCGACAAGACCGGCACGGTGACCACCGGGAAGATGACCCTGGCCGGGATCAAGACCGCCGACGGCGTCCCGCCCGACCTGGCGCTGCAGCTGGCCGGCGCCCTGGAAAGCGCTTCCGAGCACCCGATCGCCGTCGCCGTGACCGACGCCGCCCGCCGCCGGTTCGGCGACGTCGGCCAGGTGCGCGAGTTCCGGACCGTCGCCGGGTACGGCGTGCTCGGCCGCGTCGACGGCCACCGCGTCGTCGTCGGCCGCCCCGAGCTCCTGCAACGGCTGTCGGTCCGGGTGCCCTCGACGCTGATCAAGGTGAAGCAGCAGGCCGAACGGGCCGGGAACACCGCGGTGCTCCTCGCCTGGGACGGTTTCGCGCACGCGGTGCTGGTGGTGGCCGACACGGTCAAGCCGACCTCGGCGCCCGCGGTGTTCCAGCTGCGCCGGCTCGGTCTCACGCCGGTGCTGCTCACCGGCGACAACGAGGCCGTCGCCCGGGCGATCGGGAAGGAAGCCGGCATCACCGAGGTGATCGCCGGTGTCTCGCCGGAGCAGAAGGTCGAGGTGATCGCGAACCTTAAGGCGCAGGGCCGGGTGGTCGCGATGATCGGCGACGGCGTGAACGACGCGGCCGCGCTCGCGACCGCCGATCTCGGGCTCGCGATCGGGACCGGCACGGACGCCGCGATCGAAGCCGCCGACCTGACCCTGGTCCGGGGCGACCTGATGGCGGCGGTCGACGCGATCCGGTTGTCCCGCCGCACTTTGGCGACGATCAAGGCGAACCTGTTCTGGGCGCTGGCGTACAACGTGGCGGCGCTGCCGCCGGCGGCGGCGGGGCTGCTCAACCCGATGATCGCGGGCGCGGCGATGGCGGCCTCGAGCTGCCTGGTGGTGTCGAACAGCCTGCGCCTGACCCGGTTCCGGGGAACCGCGGCGCGGCAACCTGTTCCGGCGGGGTGACCGCAACCGCGTCGCACCACGGCACGACCTGAAGCCGCGCGGGGTGGGCCGCGTCACCGAAGTGCCGGGAACTCGGCGCGGCCGGCAGCCGACTGATACCTCCGAGGCAGGCGAAAGGAGCTCGATGTCCGTCGACCAGAGCGAAGAGCGCACGGCTGAGGCACCGTCCGAGCCCCGGTTCACCTGGGCGGCGGTTCGCCCGCTGCTGCTGCGGCTGCACTTCTACGCGGGGGTGTTCGTCGGCCCTTTCCTTTTGGTCGCGGCGCTGACCGGGCTGGCCTACATCTGGACTCCGCAGGTGGAACAGGCCGTCTACGACCACGAGCTGCACGTCCCGGCCGCGCCCGGAGCCGTGCCGCTGGCGCAGCAGGCGGCGGTCGCGAAGGCGGCGGTGCCGGACGGGACGATCACCGGGATCCGGCCCGGGCCGGCGCCGACGGATTCGACGCAGGTGATCTTCGACCGGCCGGGGCTCGAGCCGAGTTTCCACCACACGGTGTTCGTCGATCCGCACACCGGCGGGATCCGCGGGCAGCTGGAGACCTACGGTTCGGGGCAGGCGTTGCCGTTGCGCGGCTGGATCGACGGGCTGCACGCCAACCTGCGGCTGGGTGAGTTCGGCCGCTGGTACAGCGAACTCGCGGCGAGCTGGCTGTGGGTGGTCGTGCTCGCGGGGATCGCGCTCCGGGCCGGGAGCCGGAACCGGAAGAAGTCCCGGAGCGCGCGGGGACGGCTGCTCTCGTGGCACCGCATGACCGGCCTGGTGATCGCCGCGGGCTTGCTGTTCCTGTCGGCCACGGGGCTGACGTGGTCGGAGCACGCGGGTGACAGCATCAGCGAGCTGCGGGCGCAACTGGACTGGACGACGCCGTCGGTGCCGGCCGCGCTGCCCGCGGCCGCTCCCCAAGGCGCCGACGTCGGAATCGACGCCGTGCGCGCGGCGACGCTGCGGGCCGGGTTGGCGGATCCGGTGGAGATCCGGCCGCCGTCCGCGCCGGGCAAGGCATACGTGGTGGCGCAGGTCGGCCGGACCTGGCCGACGAAGGCCGATTCGATGGCCGTCGACCCGGCGACCGGCCGGATCACCGCCACGCTGCGGTTCGCCGACTATTCGTTGGCTGCCAAGCTTTCCAGGTGGGGGATCGACGCCCACATGGGCCTGCTGTTCGGGGTGGCCAACCAGATCGTGCTCACCGGGGTGGCGGCCGGGCTGATCGCGGTGATCTTCTGGGGCTACCGGATGTGGTGGCTGCGCCGCCCGACCCGCGGTGAGACGCGAGCCGGACGTGCGCCGAAGCGGGGAACGTGGCGCCGGATTCCCGGGCGGGTGTTCGCGCCGTTCTTGGTGGTGACGGCGGTGGTGGGCTACTACCTGCCGGTGTTCGGGTTGTCGCTGCTGGCTTTCCTGGTCGTGGACCTGATCGTCGCGGCGCGTCGGCAGGAGGCGGCGGCGTGATCGAGGCGACCGGGCTGCGGTGGATCGTGACCGTGGTGTTCGTGGCGGCCGGAGCTTTCTGCCTCTACCGCTGCGTCCGGCAGGGGCCGGCGACCAGCCGGGTCGGCGACGTGCTGCACGTGGCGATGTGCGCGGCCATGGTGGCGATGGTGTGGCCGGCCACGATGGGCCTCGCCGGCCTCCCCCAGGTGGCGTTGTTCGGGTTCGCCGCGGCGTGGTTCGCCGTGGCCACGGTCCGCGGCGGCGCGCACGGGAGCCGGTGGCACCCCGGCTACCACGCGGTGATGATGCTCGCGATGGTGTGGATGGTGTTCGCCATGCCCCGCGCGATGGTCGGCAGCGGCGCGGCGACGACCATGGACATGCCGGGCATGGAGGGCATGGCGATGGCCCTGCCCTCGGCCGGCGGCGTCCCCGCCGACGTGGTGATCGTCGCGCTGACGCTCGCGATCGCGTTCGGTCTGGCGGGGACGGCGTTCCTGGCCCGCGTGGTCGACGGGGCCCGGGTCGCGTCGCCGCCGGTGCGGACGGCCGGGTGGGGTGCCGACGCCCTGATGGGCCTCGGCACCTGCGTTCTGCTGCTGGCGATGCTGTGAGCGTCAGGCCGGGCTGAGGACCTGGTCCAGCACCCCGGCCTTGACGTCGGCGACGAGCACCGCGAGCTGGCCGGCGCTCATTTCGATCTTCTGGCCGAAGTCGTCGGTGATGACGATCCGCCGCTCGGCGGGGGCGGCTTCGGCCACGTACAGCTCCGGACAGCCGCAGTTGCACGATCCGGTGACAGCACCGAGGTCACGGTTTCGGTGGCCGAACGCTCACGGGCCGGTTGCCGGCCGGGGAGTCGGACGCCGGCTCAGCCGGCGGCGCGGGTGAGGTCGATTTCGGCCCACACGGTCTTCCCGGTCGGCCGTTGCGACTGGCCCCAGGACACGCTCATGGCGGTGACCAGTTTGAGCCCATGGCCACCGTCGGCCGAGGGTGGCCGGGGGCAGGCGGGGTCGACACAGGTGTCGTCGACTTCGACCGAGAGCCAGTCGCGTTTGCGCAGCAAGCGGACCTGGCGGGGTGGCTTCCCGTGCCGGAGCGCGTTGGAGGTCAGCTCGTCGACCACCATCAGCGCGTCCACCCGCTGGTCCTCGGGCAGATCCTGGAGCAACCGATCGGCCCAGGCACGCACCCTGGCCAGCTCGGCGAGGTCGTCGGCGACCTCGAGGGCGATGACGCGCAACGAGTCGTCGAGCTGTGTCGTCTGCTGTTCGGTCGGCATCGGGGCAGGACCCTTTCCTGATGGCGGCCGCACGTCCGGTCCGTGGAGCCGATTTCGGGGTGATTACCCGGTGCGCGCTCGACCATGCGCGCAATGGCCATTCCGATCAGCGCAGCCGGGCCACCAGCGCCAGCCAGGTTGCCGCTTCGGTGCGGTCGGCGGGTGGTTTCAACCGCTGCGCCGCCACCGCCGGGCAGGTGCGACGCCGCGGCCTGGAGGCACTTGAGGCGTGTTCCAGGCCGAACTGGTACTGCCCAGCCGGCCGGGAACTCAATCAGGTCTGGGTCCCCCGGTCGAAGGCAGAGCCCGATACGGTCCGCCGCATCTCGGCGAGGACCGTGGCGCTCTCTGCTACCGGAACGGCCAGAACCGACCGGTCCGCCTCGTCCTGTTGTCGATGTAGAAGACGCCGTGATCCCCGTTCGCCATTGTTCCGATTTTGAACGTTTTTCCGGTGAACATGACTTTGCCGGCAGGGGCAGCTGGTGTTCCGCCTTCGGCTCCGCCTGACGCGGCCGGCGCGGGATGGCGTGGAGACTGGCTGAAGATCGTCGACGTGACGGTGCCGCCGACAGTCAGCACGAGGGTCAGCACGCTCGACCATTTGTCGTTCTGGTCCAGGGTGTGCAGAGCCAGGAAGGTGATCAGCGAGAGAAAGGCGATGGCAGCGGCGGTGGCGGCGATGACACGCCTTGTGCGCTTCGACATGAAGACTCCCGTGTCTAGAAGGATCGGCCTATGGACGGTCCGCCGAGTGTTCCGTTCTCCGGACCGGGGACGGAAGAAGGATCGAAGCTCGGTGCCGGCGGCTCGAAGGAGAAACGCAGGACACTCGACTCCGTCCGTTCCTCGGTGGCCTTGGTGGAAGTCGATGTCGGACGGAGGTGCAGGTCTTTGCGGATCGGCCGGAAATCGCGTACCGGCTTCGTCCGGTACACCTCTCCGGCGCTTTCCATCGTGACCCGGGTTCCCCGACCCTCGATGAGGGCGATCGGTTCATCCACGCGGACGCCACCGCCTGGAGTGCGGGTGGCGGAGCGGATCCGGCCGCGTGCGGCGAAGCCCTGATCGGTGATGACGGCCATCATGTCCACGGCGTGGTTCAGGGACTGGTTGAAGTCGGCTTCCTTCGCCGGATCATGGAGTGCCTGGGCGAACTCGGTGATGAGTTCGCGGTGGGTGGACAGGAGGTTCTGCAGCGGGATCGTGCCGATCGTGATTCGGTGTTCTGTTTCCGACGAGACCTGGTTGTGGTCACCGACGACCAGCACGTCGAAGCGCACTATGTCGAAAACGGCGTCCGGGCCGGTTCGGAACTGCGCCGCGGATTCGGCGCACGATCGGCCGCGCCGCGGCAGGCGCCGGAGGAAGGCCTCCTCCGCCCGCTTGTCGCCGGGGTTGCGCGCCAGGTCTGCGAGAGCCTCCTTCGCCGAGTTCGAAAGCCGGCTCGCGAAGGTCTTCGTGTCGATGCGTAGTTCCTTGACTTTGTACTGCACCTGGGAGTGCAGGTTCGTGTGGTCGCCGATCACCAGGATGTCCACGCGATCGGCGTGGACGGCGGGAATGCCCACGGCGCCGTCCAGGCCGGGCGGAAGGGCAGTGGCTGGCTCGACGACGATGGTGATGCACGGGAGCGCAGTACGGTCGGGGGCCGCGGGCTTTTGCGGAAGGATGATGAGTGGCTGCTCGCGCGTACCGGCGGATTTGGGATCGAAGCCGCCCGGGCTTCTGGGAAGCTGCGCGGAGCGGTGGCTTTCGGGACTGACTGAGCCCGGCTGCGGATTCGGAGCCAGGTCGCGTAGGCCCTCGGTGAAGGACAAGCCGAAGCTCGGTGAAGCGGTCTCCGCTCCGGTCTCGTGCTCATTCCGGTGCGGGTGATACGGCACGAACCCCGGCTGCCAGGAATCGCGCCTCCCGCCGACACCTCTTCCCGGATCGACGTGGAGCGTCCGGATCGTCCTCCGGCGAGACGTCTGCCTCGCCAGAATCCGCGCAACCCGGGGAACCCAGGGGACTACGAAGGCGACCAAGGCGCACCCGGCCACCAGGGACACCATCAGGCCGAGCATTTCCAAGGTGTCGATCGCCGCTGCCGCTATGCGCGGCAGAATTGTCAAGAAGTAACCGACCAGCTTGGCGACGGCCCAGACGACGATGATCGACAAAAAGAAAACGCCGGTTCTCTTCATGGCCTGTCCGATCCGCTGCACGAGCCCGATCTGACCAGGGTCCTCTCCATCGCTCGCCAAGAGAATGGACCGTTGGGGTGAAGAGAGCCGACGGACATGAATGCCGCCTTGACAGCACCTCGGAATGGCCGGACAGCACTTCGCCGCGCACCCCGCGGCATCCGGGTTGCGGTCGTCTCCCCGAGCCTGAACGATACCCGTTGTGGACTACGGAACGCTTTCGCTGGCTCTGGTCGTACTGGTGGCGGTCTCCTGGGTGAGCGCGGCGAGCGGGCAGCGGCAGGTCGCGCGCGTCGAACGCCGCCTCGCGCGCAACGAACGCAAGCTCGACGCGATCATGGCCCACCTCGGCATCGCCGAACCCGAGCCCGAACTGCACGAGGTGCGGCGGCTTCTGGGTGTGGGCAAGAAGATCGAGGCCATCAAGGTCTACCGCGAGCGCACCGGCGCCGGCCTCAAGGAGGCGAAGGACGCCGTCGAGCAGCTCGAGGCCTGATGCGCCGGGGGACATGGAGTCCGCGTACTGGGTTCTCGAGTGGTCAGCGGACGGCCTGCCGGCCGTTCCCGATCTGGAGGCGGAGGACGCCGAGTCCCCGGGAAATGTGGCTGCGGACGGTGCCGACCGCGCACTCGAGCAGCTCGGCGATCTCGGTGTCGTCGAGGTCTTCGTAGAAGCGCAGCACGATCGCGGCCCGCTGCGGCCGCGAGAGGGCGGCCAGCAGGTCGGCGAGCTGCCCGGCGTCGGCGATTCTCTCCGCGTGGTCGGGAACGGCCGTCTCGCCGAACCTCGTGACGTCTTCGGTGGGCTGCACGGACCGCTGGTACCAGCGGCGGCGCCAGGAGAGGTAGCCGTTGACCACCATCTTCCGCAGGTACAGCTCCGGCCGTTCGGCCGCGGTCACCCGCCGCCAGTGCTGGTGGGCGCGCACGAGCGCGTCCTGCACCACGTCCTGCGCGAGGTCGCGGTCGCCGGTCAGGACGGCCGCGAACCGCACCAATTCGGGCAACTCCTCGCGCGCGAACTCTTCGAAGTGCACATCAAGTTAGATGCCGGGACCCCACCCGGCCGTTGCGTCGCCGCCGGAATTTCCCGGCGTTCCGGATGTTCGGACGCGAGCGCAACGGATGCGCCCGGCAGCGGCATCTTAAGTGTGTGCAGTCGAAGGGTTCCGGGGCGAAGGAGAGCGTGATGACCGACCTCGACGAGTTGCGCCGCACACTGCGCGCACAGGAGTCGCTGGCGCCCGACCCCGACGCCGTCCTCGCCGTCGCCACCCGCCGGATCCGGCTGCGCCGCACGGCCGCTGTCGCCGCGGTGGTGCTCGTGGTGGCCGCTCTGGGCGCGGTGGCCGTCGGCGTGCTGGGCCGGGGGACCACGGCGGTGTCCCCGGCGTCGCGGGTGAATCCCCCGCCCGCTGTGCTGTCGGTCGCCGGGCAGGTGCCACCGCCCGCTCCGGCGATGAGCCTCGAGGACGGCTCCTGGAAGCTGCTGGCTTGGGCCACCCGCCCGCACTTCGCCGTCCTGCACTACGGGCAGGAGCACCAGTACGGGCTCGACATCGAACTCCGGGACGGCGCGGCACCGCGCGGCGCGTTGCCGGCGAAGCCTTCGGCCGCCGGGCAGCTCGCGGACCCGCGGTCGGTCAGGTGGCAGGACGGACCGGACCGCTGGGTCTGGGTGCGGACCACGAAACCGGTGCCGCCCGAGGAGATGCTCGCCCTGCTGGCGAAGATCCGCGCCACCCCGCCGGTGATCGATTCCCCGCTGAAGGCGGTGCAGGTCCCCGAGGGGCAGCAGGTGGCCACGTTCACCAGCGAGCCCGAGACCAACACCCTGGTGCTCTGCCCCGCGGCCGAGGTGGCGAAGGTCCCGCTCGACACCCGGTGCTTCTCCCTGGTCGTGTCGCTGACCAGCAGGGGAGCCGCCGGTGGCGCCGCCATGCCCGAGGATCCGCTGCCCGCACGCCGGTCGCGGACCCTCGGGGCCTACACCGTCGAAGTCGCCAGCTCGCCCGCCCACGAGCAGGCCGCTCGGACCTTGCTCGACTCGGTGCAGCTCAAGCGGTGAACCGCGGCGCGCCGCCACCCGGGCGCGGCACCTCTTCCGGCAGCCGCGAGTGCCTGGCGGCCGGGGCGTGAAAAACTTCTCCGGAGCCCGTGTCGATCCGCGAGCCGCCCGTTCGACCTGAGGGCGCACGGGCCGGGCAGCGGCCTGCCGGACGAGGAGACTCCACTTGCCGAAGTACATGCTGATCATGCGGGGCACCGACGAGTCGAACGCGGCCATGATGGCGAACATCGACGAGATGATGGCCACCAGCCGCCAGTTCATCGACGACCTGTTCAAGGCCGGCGTCTACGTTGCGGCCGAAGGGCTCGACGACCCCGCCAAGGGCGTCGTCGTCGACTTCACCGGCGAGACCCCGGTGGTCACCGACGGGCCGTACGGGGAGACCAAGGAGCTCTTCGGGGGCTTCTTCCTGATCGACGTCGCCTCGAAGGAAGAGGCCGTCGAGTGGGCCACGCGGGTGCCCGCGGCCCCCGGGGCCAAGGTCGAGGTGCGGCGGGTGCCCGGCAGCGACGAAACCCCGCAGTGACCCGATGGGCACTCCCGACGTGGAAGCCGTCTGGCGGATCGAGTCGGCCCGGATCGTGGCCGCGCTGACCCGGTTCACCGGGGACTTCGGGCTCGCCGAAGACGCCGCTCAGGAAGCGGTGGCCGAGGCGCTGGTGTCGTGGCCGCGCACCCCGCCCGCCGATCCGGCGGGCTGGCTGATGGCCACCGCCCGGCGGCGGGCGATCGACGTGATCCGCCGCCGGGTCGCCCTGCGGGACCGGTACGCCGTGCTGGCCACCGATCCGGCCGCCGGCGAGGCGGTGACCGGAGAGATCGACCCCGACCGGATCGACGACGACGTCCTGGCGCTGATGTTCGTCAGCTGCCACCCGGTGCTTTCGCCCGAAGCCAGGGTGGCCCTGACGCTGCGGGTCGTCGCCGGGCTGTCGAGCCAGGAGATCGCCCGGGCGTTCCTGGTCTCCGTGCCGGCCGTGCAGGCCCGCATCACCCGCGGCAAGAAGACCATCGCGGCGGCCGGGGTGCCGTTCGAACTGCCGCCGCCCGCCGAACGCCGGGAGCGGCTCGGCGGCGTGCTCAGCGTCCTCTACGTCATCTTCACCGAGGGGTCGACGGCCACTTCCGGCGACCGCCTGCTGCGTCCCGAGGTGGCGTACGAAGCGATCCGGCTGGCCCGCACGCTGGCCGCGCTGCTGCCCGACGAGCCGGAGGTGCACGGCCTGCTCGCGTTGTGCGAGCTGACGGCCGCGCGCTTCCCGGCCCGGACCGCCCCGGACGGTTCGCCGGTCCTGCTCGAGGACCAGGACCGGCGGAAGTGGGACGTCTCGGCGATCCACCGCGGGCTGGCGGCGCTGGCCAAGGCCTCCGCGGGCGGCCTCGGCCCGTACGGGCTGCAGGCCGCGATCGCGGCCACGCACGCGGCGGCACCTTCGGTCGAGGCGACCGACTGGGACCGGATCGTGGTGCTCTACGAAGCACTGGGCCGGGTCGCGCCGTCGCCGGTCGTCGAGCTCAACCGGGCGGTGGCCGTGGCCATGGCCTCGGGTCCGGAGGAAGCCCTGGCCATCGTGGACGAGCTGGTCGTCTCCGACCGGCTCGCGGGCTCCCACCTGGTCCCGTCCGTGCGCGGCGAGCTGCTGGCCCGCCTCGGCCGGCACCAGGAGGCGCGCGCCGAGCTGGAGCTGGCGGCCCGGCTGTGCGCCAACGAGCGGGAACGGTCGGTGTTGCTGCGGAAGGTGGCCGAGCTGCTCTGAAGACTCGCGGTCAGGCGGGCGGCCCGTCGCGCAGCACACCGCGGATGCGCTCGGCGGACAGCGATTCGGGAGCGAACGCGGTCAGCACCCATGTCGCACCCGCCCGCGCGTACGGCGTGCTGTCTTCGCCGGGCTCGACTTCCGCGACGTAGTCGAACGGCCCAGGCCGGTCGCGCAGCGCCTCGACCTGGGCCACCGCTTCGGCGAAGCGGTCGGCGGAGCCGAGGTTCACCGGGAAGTAGCCGTCGAGGCGCGCGGCCCGGCGCATCGGGCGGAGCTTGCCGGGGAAACCCGCCGCCCAGACCGGGATCCGCCGCACCGGCGTCGGCAGGAACCGGATGCCGTCCACCGTGTAGTGCTCGCCGTGGTGGCGCACGACGTCGCCGGACCACGCGGCGACGAGGATCTCCAGTGCTTCGTCGAGCATGCGGGCGCGCACCCGGTCGTCGCACTCCTCGCCGGTGCGGGAGAACTCCTCGCCGAACCGGTCGCTGCCGAGGCCGACGCCGAGGGTGAGCCGGCCGCCGCCGAGGCGGTCGAGGCTGGCGGTCTCGCGGGCGAGCTTGGCGGGGCGGCGCCGGGTGATCGGGCTGACCATCGGCCCGAAGCGCAGCTCCGACGTCGTGGCGGCGATCGCGGCCAGGGTGATCCACGGGTCGGCCACGGCGGTCGCCGGCTCGCGCCAGCGGAGGTGGTCCCACACGAAGAAGCCGTGCCAGCCCGCCTCTTCGGCCTCGGCGGCGAGGCGGGTGACGAGCGCCGGGTCGGCCAGGTCGCCGAAGAGCGGGAGCCAAAGCGCGTGCTGTGCGGTCATGCCGGTGACGCTACGCACCGGAGCTCATCGGGAAAAGCAATGAAAACTGCTCGACTCGATAAGCTCTGCCGATGCTCCGCTCAGTCGGTCGAGTAGCGGAACTCGTGCAGGGAGACCGTTCCGGCGAGAGCTTCGACGCCGATCATGCGGCCCGTGAAGCCGGCCGCGACCTCGGTGGACAGATAACGCCCGTCGAACGCGCCGAGGACCCGGTCTTCCGTGCCGAGCACGGACAGCTCGACGAGGTCCGGCTCGTCGGTTTCCCGCAGCGGGCCGGACGGCTCCGGCCGGAGCGCCCGGATCCGCAGCGACACGACGGAACCGGCCACGACGTCGGTGACGGCCTGGACGACCGGGCCGATCGCCAGCACCGCCGTCACCTTGGCGCCGTCGGCGGTGAGGCCGTACCAGTGCCGGTCGTCGATGCGCACGGCGAACGACGCGGTGCCGCGGGAGACGTCGAGGCGGACCTCCGCCGTCCAGTACTCGTCGAGCGCGCGGGTCAGCAGCGGGCGTCCCGTGGTGAGGACCAGCTCGCCCGGCCGGGCCCGGCGGGTGAAGGTCCCGGGCCCGGCGCCCGGGGCCACCCAGCGCGGGTGCGGTTCGGCGAAGTCGTCGGTGAAGCTGTGGTCCGGCGGCGGGACCGGGTACCGGTCCTCGGCCACGACGGGCCAGCCGTCGACCCAGTCGACGCCGGCCAGGAAGGTTTCGCGGCCGTTGACGTGGAACTGCGGTGTCTTGCCGCGCGGCCGGACGCCCAGGTACACCATCGCCCAGCTGCCGTCGGCGCACTCGACCAGGTCGGCGTGCCCGGTGTTCTGCACCGGGTGCGCCGTGCTGCGGTGGGTCAGGATCGGGTTCGCCGGCGCCGGTTCGTACGGACCCTCCAGGGCCCGGGCACGCGCGACGGTGACGGCGTGGCCGCGTTCGGTGCCGCCTTCGGCGAGCAGCAGGTACCACCAGCCGTCGACGCGGTACAGGTGCGGGCCCTCCGGTGCGGCCAGGCCGGTGCCGTTCCACAGCAGCCGCGGCTCGGCGAGCCGCACGCCCGTGGCCGGGTCGATCGGCACGCTCGCGATGCCCCGCAGGTCCGGCCGGAACGACGCCCACGTGAGGTGGCAGCGGCCGGCCTCGTCCCAGCACAGGTCCGGGTCGATGCCGGTGGTGCCGGGCACGTGGACCGGGTCGGACCACGGTCCGGCCGGGTCCTCCGCCGTCACGATCAGCTGCCCGCGGTCGTCGAGGATGTTCGTGGTGACCAGGTGGAACCGGCCGTCGTGGTGCCGCAGCGTCGGCGCGAAGACGCCGGTGTTCGCGGCGCCTTCGCTCGGCGGCAGCTGGCTCGGCCGGGTCAGCGCGTGCCCGATGAGCTCCCAGGTGACGAGGTCCGTGCTGCGCCGGATCGGGACGCCCGGCACGTACTCGAAGCTCGAGTTCGCCAGGTAGTAGGTGTCCCCGACCCGGCAGATCGACGGGTCGGGGTGGAACCCCGGAACGATCGGGACCGTCATCGGTGTCTCCTCACGGGTGGCCCGCCGCCGTCCGCGGCGGGCCACCCGCGCGGGTCAGGCGTTGCAGGTCTTGTTGCGGTTGATGCAGTTGACGACCTGGTTCATGATGCTCTGCGACATCACGTTCGCGAAGTCGTCGTGGTCGGACAGGGGATTGTGCTTTTCGGACGGGAACGAGTCCACTTTGTACTGCTTCTTGACCTGGATGTCGTGCGGGATGTCGTAGATCAGCGTGGTCCGCAGCTGCGGCACCGCCTTGAACCCGGCGGCGCAGCGCCCGGCCGCGTCCGGGAACACGATGTGCGTGCGGTGGTTGGCGCTGTCGGTGTTCTGCCCGTCCCAGCAGCTCGGGAAGTCGTGGATCCGCTCGACCTTGCTGCCTTCGGGGCAGATCGGGTACTTGTCGGTCAGCCGGTTCTCGAAGCCGGTGCAGGTCCACGCGGCCCGGGTGTTCTTGGTGCCGTTGATGGACGGCTTGGCGTCACCGCTGAGCGCGCGCAGGAACTTGGGCATCGCGACGACCTTGCCGGCCGCGCTGCCGCGGAAGGTGATGCCGACCTTCGCCGGCCGCTGGATCTGGCCGTCGTTGTCCGGCAGCTCGTTGTTGGCGTCCGGGCCGGGCAGCGGCGGCGTCGCCGTCGCACCACCGTTGCCGCCGTTGTTGTTCCCCTGGCCGAGGCTGCACGGCGCGAGCGCGTCGAGGCCCTGCGGCCTGGCGGCGGTGCGGCCGATCGCGATGGCCATCCGGTCGATGGTGGCGACGCGCTTGTCCTTGAGCGGGCCGAGGATGGCGTTCTGGACGAAGTTGGGGCCGCCCTGGCCCTGGGTGCTGATCAGGCGCTGGTTGGCTTCCTGGATCTGCGTGTTCAGCAGCTGGAGGTTGCGGTCCACTTCGGCCTTGGCCGACGCCGGGACGCCGGGCAGCTTGCTCGCGACGTCCGGGCAGGTGATCTGCTGGGCCGCGCCACCGGGGGCGCCGCCGCCGTTGCTCGCGGGGTTGCCGCCGCTGCCGGCCTGCTCCTTCAGCTTGCACGGGGCGAGGACGTCGAGGCCCTGCGGCTTGGCGGCGGTGCGGCCGATCGCGATCGCGATGCGGTCGATGGTGGCGACGCGCTTGTCCTTGAGCGGGCCGAGGATGGCGTTCTGGACGAAGTTGGGGCCGCCCTGGCCGCGCGTGCTGATCAGCCGCTTGTTGGCCTCGTCGATCTGCGTGTCGAGCAGGTCCAGGTTGCGGTTCACCTCGGCCATCGCCGAGTCGGGGACGTCGGGCAGGCGGCTGGCGACGTCCGGGCAGGTGATCGCCGGGGAGACGGCGTCCTGGGCCGCCTGGTCGCGGTCGCCCTGCGGGGACTTCGCGGGCGGGTTCTTCTCTTCGTCCTCGGTGTCGATCCGGACGACCGGCCAGAAATAGGCGGATTTGTCCCCGTTTTTGCACGTGGTCCCGGCGGCTTCGAGGCTCTTGTTGTTCGAGTCCGCGTTCGACGAGAGGTTGCCGACGTAGTCGTGCAGGTGCTGGGCGCCGTTGCGCACCCCGGGCTGCGCGACGAAGTTGTCCGGGTTGAAGTGCTGGTTCTCGTTGCGGCCGCAGTCCACGGTGAAGGTGCCGGTGGACGCGCCGCGCGACTTCGCGGGTTCCCGGTTGTTCGGCGGGACCTTGAGGATGTCGATGTAGAGCGACGGGTCGGCCGGATCGGCGCTGGCCTGGCCGGGGGTGCCGAACGTGGTCGACACGGCGATGCCGCCGGCGGCCACGGCCAGCGCGAGGACACCGGTGGCGATCTTGGTTCGTCGGGAGATGCGGTGCTTTCCCGCGTTTCCGGGCATGAAGTGACTCCATGGGGTTCAAAGGAGGAAGAGATTCCACCGGCCCGACACCAGTGGAGTGGTTCTCTGTTAGCGATAACAATGTCCGCCTTGTGAAAAGTCAACCGATTCTTCCGGAAGATCAACTCGGGGCGGGCACGGCGTAATCGTGACTCCTGTGCGCCCCGTTGTCCAGTGCTTTGTCGCGTGAGGAAAGAGTTCGGAAATGTGGTGAACCGCAATGAACCGGGAGCCGTGTACCCAGGTGAAGCGTGGAGTGCGGGGTCAGCTGTCCAGCATGGTCAGGGCCGGCGTCTCGCCTGGTCCGACGGGGAAGTAGGCGAGGAAGGTGACGCCGTCGCCCTGGGGGTCGAACCGGGCGATCCGCGTCGACTCGGGCTCGTGGAAGACGTCGCCCGGCGTGAGCACGGTTTCGGGCTCGCCGTCGATCTGGTAAACCGCCGAGCCCGTTTCGATGCTGCCGAACACCGGTCCGTTGTGGACGTGCGGGCCGAGATGCTCGCCCGGGGCGATGGTGATCCGGCGGATTTCGACGTGATCGATGACCCGGGGCGCCGGGAGCCGCTGGTCCAGCAGCAGGGTGCGGGTGAAGGCCGGGACGGCGGCGGGTTCGCCCTCGCCCGCCGGGTCGCCGAGCTCGGTCGGGGTGCCGTCGGCGGGGAGTTCCTCGATCGCCAGGTGGGTCATCGGCGTGGTGTCGGTGGCGCCGTGCCAGTGCCATTCGCCGGGGGCGACGCGGACCGTGTCGCCCGGCCGGATCAGCTGGGCCGGGCCGCCGCGGCGCTGGACGTAGCCGGTGCCCTCGGTGACGACGAGGACCTGGCCGAGCGAGTGCCGGTGCCAGCGGGTGCGGGCGCCGGGGGCGAACTGGACGCGGTCGACGCGGGTCCGCGACGGGCCTTCGGGAACGGCTAGCGAGGTGATCCACGCGCTGCCGGTGATCGCCTCGGCGGGGGCGGCGGTGCTGGTGGCCGGAACGCGGCGGACGTGCACTTCGGTTCTCCCTGGAGGTTCTGGGGTTCAGTGGGCGGCGAGCAGGGCGAGCACGCCGGAAACGGCCTGGTCGAACGGTTCGGGGGAGCCGGCGGCCCGGGCGAGCACGTACCCGCCCTGCAGGACGGCGACGATCGTGGCGGCGAGGGCGGCGGTGTCCAGCGTCGCGGGCAGCTCGCCCGCGTCCCGGCCTTCGCGGAGCACCTCGGCCAGCCGGGCGCGCATGCGGGTGAGGGTCTCGTCGACCGGGGCGCGCAGTTCCGGGTCGGCGACGATGTCGGGGTCCTGGGCGAGCCGGCCGATCGGGCAGCCTTTGAGGACTTCGCGCTCGCGCCGCAGGTAGGCGGTGATGCGCTCGACGGCGGTGCCAGGCGTGCGCAGCTGCGCTTCGGCGGCGGCGAGCAGGTCTTCGGCGCTGCGCCGCACGGCGGCCAGCGCGAGGTCCTTCTTGCCGGCGAAGTGGTGGTACATGCTGCCCTGGCCGGCGCCCGCCCGCTGCTGGATGGCCTTGGGGCTGGTGCCGACGTAGCCGCGTTCCCACAGCAGTTCGCGGGCGCTGTCGACGAGCTGGTCCCGGGTTCCCATGGGACCTGACTGTACATACTAGTAGGTACAGAATCAACGTGTCACAAGTCCGCGGTGGGCGGTGTCTTGAGGCCGGACACCGTTCGACAGGAGAACCTCATGGAGGTGCGATGATCACCCACGTCCGCCGAGGCGGTTCCGCGTGAGGGGAGCAAACGTCATGACCGAGGCCTTCGTCGCCCATCGGAACCTGCTGTTCACGGTGGCGTACGAGATGCTCGGCTCGGCGGCCGACGCGGAGGACGTCCTCCAGGAGACGTGGCTGCGCTGGGCGGACGTCGACCAGGAGGGGGTGCGCGACGAGCGCGCGTACCTGGTCCGCATCACGACCCGGCTGTCGCTCAACCGCCTGCGCACGATGCAGCGCCGCAAGGAAGCGTACGTGGGGCCGTGGCTGCCGGAGCCGCTGCTGACGACACCGGACGTGGCCGAGGACGTCGAGCTGGCGGAAAGCGTGTCGATGGCGCTGATGCTGGTGCTCGAGACGCTGGCGCCGACCGAGCGCGCGGTGTTCGTGCTGCGCGAGGTGTTCGACCTCGGCTACGACGAAATCGCCGAGGCGGTGGGCAAGACCCCGGTGGCGGTCCGGCAGATCGCGAGCCGGGCGCGCCGCCACGTGGACGCGCGCCGGCCGCGGGAGACGGTTTCGGCACGGGAAACCCGGGCGGTCCTGGAGTCCTTCCAGCGGGCTCTCGAGGGCCGTGATCTGCAGGGGCTGCTGGATCTGCTGGCGCCGGACGTGGTGCTGCTGAGCGACGGCGGCGGCGTGAAGCAGGCGGCTTTGCGCCCGGTTTCGGGAGCGGACAAGGTGACCCGCTTCATCATCGGCGGCATCGGCAAGGCGGCGGTCGAGCTGACCGGAGCCCCGGTGGTGGTGAACGGCAACCCGGCGCTGGCGATGCACGTGGACGGGGCGTTCGACGGGATCATGGCGGTCCGCGTCGAAGGGGGGCGGATCAGCGGGCTGTACTTCGTGCGGAACCCGGAAAAGCTGACGCGGGTGGAGTCGGAGACGCCGTTGACCCTGCGGTGAGGGGGAAAGGCGCCGGTTCCCGTAACACGGAACCAGCGCGGCGTGCCCCCGGCCGCATCGCGGACCCGCGGGCCGAGCGGTGAGCCCCGGCGGTGTGCTTCCCCGCACGCCGCCGGGGCCGGCTCACCCCAGCCGCTTTTCCCAGTCGGCGAACGCGTCGACCAGGTCCTGGGGTGCCCCGGTTTCCCGCAGGCGCCGGGTTTCCGCCTCGATGTAGTACCGGTACAGCGGAACCAGCCCCGCCGCCAGTTCCGGCTCCACCTCGGCCGGCTCCAGCGGGTGTCCCGCGCGGACCTCCCGCGCCAGCCGCACGAGCGACGCCGCCGGGGCGTCCGGCTGCGCCAGGTACCACTCGATCGCTTCGTCGTTGTTCGCCGCCCGGCCCGTCGAGGTCGTTCCCGAATACAGGAACCGGACCGGGAACAGCACCGCCTTCGTGAACCACACCTTGTCCGCCAGCAGGCGCTTCGGCGTGCGGAACTCCGCCGTCACCTCGTCGGTGGCCAGCACCGCGATCGCGAAGCCCGCGCTCTCCAGCAGCGACTCCGCCGCCTCCGGGCGGGCGACCTCGGCGCGGACGTCCGAACCGGTCAGGACCCGGCCGTCGTCGGCCAGCTGCAAGCGGTCCAAGGCCGGGAACCGGCCGTCGTCGCGGCCTTCGCGCAACGCCGGCAGGGAGGCCCAGAACACCGAAAGCTTGCGGTGCAACGGGCTCCGCTCCTGGAGCGCCGCCGTCGTCCTCTCGACCGACGAGCGCGTGTCGTCGCCGGCTTCGGTGAGCACCAGGGCCAGGTCGATGTCGCTCGCGGCCGCGGAATAGCCGCCGTACGACAGGCTGCCCAGCAGGTACGCGCCGATCAGGCGCTCTCCCAACGCTTCCTGGTACGCGCCGGCGGCCTCGAGCGCGACTTCCCGGGCGGCGGCGGCCGGTTCGGTGGTCGTCACGCCGCCACCGTATCGCGGCGGGCGCACTCGGCGATGCGGTCGGAAACCACGCCGATCACCTGCCACGCCCGGTCCAGCACCGTGATCGCCGCTTCCGGCGTCCAGTCGGTCCGCCGCCGCAGCACTTCGTAGCCCATCTCGAGGTGCTCGACGTCCGCCTCGTCGTGCAGCTCGAAGTATTCGTCGTCGGGGAAGGCCTTCGTGCCCGCCTGGCTGAACACCAGGCTGCCCGCCTCGAGGGCCAGGTGCGCCAGCACCGCGCGCTGCACGCCGGGCAGGATCGCGAACTGGTCGACGAACCAGGACGCGCCCATCTCGATCACCGGGTCCCAGACGAGCTCCCGGTCGTCCGCGCGGCTGCGGGCCAGGATCTTGTCGTGCCCGACCTCTTCCGCCTGGTGCTCGCACGCGAGCGCGCGCAGTTCCGGGTCGCTCTCGAAGGTCACCCGGGCGCTGATCATCCGCTGGAACGCGTTCGACCACGGCTGCAGGTACGTGAGCACCGCCTTCTTCGTCTCGACCGTGGTGCTTTCGTCGGTCAGCAGCCGGATCAGGTCCGACCCCTCGTACTCCCGCTGCCGCTGCTCGTTGTGGCGGGCCACGCGCTCGACGTCCTGCTCGGTCACGATCTGCTCCTTCTGCCGGGCTATCCGAGATCGACGGGCGATAGGGGGGCGGGCGGCGGCCGGTCGTAGACGGGCAGCCGGAAGTACGTGGTCACGTCGCCGCGCCGGCCCGCGGCGCGGAAGCTCACCAGCTCCAGCACGCCCCGGCTGGCGCTCAGCGGCCCGGGCGTCAGCGCGGCGGCGAGGGCGCGGAACCGGCCGGGGTCGACGCCTTGGTCGTGCAGCAGCGCGGCGGTGCGCTCCACGGCTTCGCGGTCGTCGGGCACGAGGGCGGGCAGCCGCAGGTACGTCGTGGACTCGGCGGCACGGTCCACGCCGGACCGGAACGCCAGGCAGCTCAACGCCGCCTCGCCGGCGTGCGCCCCTTCGCCGGCCAGCGTCCGGTACGCGGCTTGCGCCTGCCGGGAGTCGTGGTGCAGCGCGACCGCGGCGACGCGCTCGACCTCGGCGAGGCCGGCGTCGTGGTTGCGGTAGTAGATCTTCACCCGGGCCTGCGCTTCGTCGGCCAAGTCGACGGCGAAGAACTCGATCTCGCGGCGGCCTTCGACAGTTTCGACGCGAGCGCGGGTTTCGGCCCAGGCCGCGGCCAGGCCGAGGCGCTCCATGGCTTCGGCCACGGCGGCTTCGCGGTGCGCGTGCGGCCACGAGTACAGGCCGAAGTACGTCTTGTGGACCACTGCGGACGGTGGCCGCCAGGCGATCGAATGCCACAGCGGCGCCGGCGTCGGCCGGCCCCCGCGCGGGGTGAACGTCTCGCGGACGTGGTCGAGGCGCCGGGTGTGGAAAACGCTCTCACCAGGCCAAACCACGTCGTGGCCGAGGCTGTCGAAGAGGATCCGCAGCTCCGGCCGAGCGCCGGACCAGTTCACCGACATCTCGGCGGGGAAGCCGTCGTCCGCCACATAGGACGGCTGGGCGGGGGCCGGGCCGATCCGCTCGTGCGCCCACGGCGGCAGCAGGGCGCGCAGCATCCGGGTGGTCCGGACGGACTGCTCCAAAGGGACGTTCAGCGCTTCGCAGGCGGTAGCCCACAACCCGCCCAGGAAGTCGCCGAAGAGACGACCCTGTGCCGGATAGTTTTCCCTTATATATTCGGGAAACTCCGGCACGCGACTCGTCACGACCGGATGTTATCAGTTGGATGCGTGCTCAACTAAAAGTCTGCACCCGGGTGGTCCAGTCAATTGCGCCATGTGGGTACGCCGGTGCCCGCCGCGGCCACGCAGGGCCACAGCGGACACCGGCGGTGTCCAGAGGGGACAAAAGCGGACAACCCGCAGGTCTCAGACCCGTGCGGCGGGCACCACCGTCATCGCGTGCTTGACGAGCCGGATGAGCGCGAGCTTGCTGGAGTCGCGGTCGCGTGCGTCACACATGACGATCGGCACACGGTCCGGGACCACCAGCGCCTCGCGGATCTCGTCGGCGGTGTAGCGCGGCGCGTTGTCGAAGCAGTTCACCGCGACGACGAACGGGATCTTCCGGCGTTCGAAGAAGTCGATCGCGGCGAAGCTGGTCTCCAGCCGCCGGGTGTCGACCAGCACGACCGTCCCGATCGCCCCGCGGGCCAGGTCGTCCCACATGAACCAGAAGCGCGCCTGGCCCGGCGTCCCGAACAGGTACAGCACGTGGCGCGGCGAGATGGTGATCCGGCCGAAGTCCAGCGCGACCGTCGTGGTCGTCTTCCGCTCGACGCCGGACAGGTCGTCGACGCCGGCGCTCGCCTCGGTGAGCACCTCTTCGGTGGTCAGCGGCGGGATCTCGCTGACCGAACCGACCATCGTGGTCTTCCCCGCGCCGAAACCGCCCGCGATGATGATCTTGACCGGCGTGGGGACCATGTCCGCCCCCGTGCCGTCAGTACTTGATGAGGCCATCGAGAACCGCCTGGAGTGTTTCGAGGTCCGGCGACTGCGCCGGGTGGTGGGCAGGGGACCGCGTGATGACGAGGCCGCGTTCGATCAGGTCGCCGACGAGCACCCGCACGACCCCCAGCGGGATCTTGACGTACACGGCGATCTCGGCGATCGACACCGGATGGCGGCACAGCTGCACGATCGCGTTGTGCTCCGGGCCCAGCCCGGCCGGCTCCTGCTCCGACCGCAGCGTCATGACCTGCGTCGACAGGTCCAGCCGCGCGGTGCCGGCCGGCGTCCGGCCGCTGGTGATCGTGTACGGCCGGACCAGCGGCCCGGCGGCCTCGTCGTACCAGCCGTCTTCGGCACTCATGTGGCCTCCCGGAGGACCGACGCCGCTTCCCGCGGCGCGGACGCCATGTAGTCGCCGACGCGTTTGACGAGCCGGCTCATCTCGTAGGCGATCATCTCGACATCGACGTTGTCCGCGGCCAGCACGGCGAGGCAGGCGCCCTGTCCCGCGGCGGAGACGAACAGGTAACCGCGCTCCATCTCGATCATGTTCTGCAGCACCGGGCCGCGGTTGAACTGCTTGCTCACCCCCTTGGCGAGGCTCTGCAGGCTGGAGGCGATGGCCGAAAGCTGGTCCGAGTCGTCCTTGCTCATCCCGGCCGACTTGCCGATCAGCAGCCCGTCGGCGGACAGCACGATGGCGTTCTGCGCGCCGACCACGCGGTTCACCATGTCGTCGAGCAGCCAGTTGAGATCGGGTTTGGGGTTCCCGTACTCGTTCATTCGACTTCAGACCCTGACTTTCCTGTGTGGACTTGGAGTGTGTGTGGTCCGGGATTACGAGTCGTCGTCCGGCCCGCCGCGCCCGCGGCGGGTGCCCTTGTGGAACGCCGCGAGCGTGCGCGCGGTGCCTTCACCCGGCGCCACGACGTCGTCGGCGCTGTCGTCGGGTTCGTTCTCGAGCTGGGCGACGAGGTTCTGCTGCGGCTCGCGCCGGGGCAGCCGGGGCCGGTCGTCGGTCGGCTGCACGTCCGTTGCCGGAGTGATCGGGAGCTCCCCCTCCGGCGCCGCCGCCGGCACGGAGGGCAGGGCGTCGGGCGGGGTGAGGGCACGTGCCGGGTACGGCCTCGGCTTGGTGTCTCGCTTCATCGGGATCTGGCCGCTGAACGAGCTGGGCGGGTCCATCGTGCGGAGCGGGCTTTCTGCTGCCTGCGGTGCCGGGGCGCCCACCGGGGCGAGGACCGCGGTGGTCTCCGCCGGTGAGGTCGCCCCGGCCTGGTCGGCGTGCTCGCCGGCCAGGTGCTGGGTGGGGATGAGGACGGTGGCGCGCAGGCCGCCGTAGCGGGACGGGTCGAAGGTGACGGTGATGCCGAGCCGGTCCGCCAGGCGCGCGACCACGAACAGGCCGAGGCTGGAGTCGGCGCGCAGCGCCATCGCGTCGAACTCGGGGGCTTCGGCCATCATCGCGTTCGCCCACTCGCGGACGCCGTCCTTCATGCCGAGCCCCTGGTCCGACACGTCGACGACGACGCCGCGCGCGACCATCCGGCTGGTCACCTCGACCGGCGAGCCGGGCGGCGAGAACGACGTCGCGTTGTCGACCAGCTCGGCGATCAGGTGGATCGTGTCGGCCACCGCGGCGCCGACGATGGCGACGTCGGCCACCTGCTCGACCTGGACCCGCGCGTACTGCTCGGTCTCCGAGACGGCGGCGCGCAGGACCTCCATCAGCGCGACCGGCTTGCGCCAGCGGCGGCCGGGCTGCTTGCCGCCGAGGATGATCAGGTTCTCGGTGGTGCGGCGGGCGCGGGCGGCCAGGTGGTCGAGCTGGAACAGTGACGCCAGCTGCGTCGAGTCGTCCTCGCGGGCTTCCATCTCGTCGAGGATCTGCAGCTGCTGGTGGACCAGGACCTGGTTGCGGTGCGCGATGCCGAGGAACACGTTGTGCACACCGCTGCGGGCCTTGGCCTCGCTCGCCGCGGCGTTGACCGCGGTCAGCTGGGCGACGTTGAACGCCTCGGCCACCTGCCCGATCTCGTCGCGGCCGTGGTCGAGCCGGGGGAGTTCTTCCTTCAGGTCGACGGCTTCGCCGCTCTTCAGCCGCTCCACGATGTCCGGGAGCCGGTTGCGGGCGAGGTCGAGCGAGTCGTTGCGCAGCCGCGCGAGGCGCGTCATCAGCGCGCGGTCGACGAGCGAGCGCGACACCCGCACCGCGACGATGATCGCGGCCAGCGACGCGAGCAGGGCCACGATGCTGCCGATGATGACGTTGCGCAGCTGGGCGTCGCCGGCGTCGATCGCGGCGGCCGAAACCTTGTCCGCCTGGGTGATCGCGAGGTCGTTGAGGCTCTGGGCGACCTGGGTCGTCGCGTTCTCCCAGTCCGTTTCGGACACCGGCACGGACTTCTGCTCGCCGGGGGCCCACGGGCCGTGCTTCACCAGTGCCGCTTCGGCGGTCGCCAGCTGCCGCCAGGCGGTGCTGCCGGTCAGCGCCTGGTACCGGTCGCGGACGGCCGGGTCGAGGAACGGCGCGATCTGCGCCAGCTGGGTCCGGTAGATCCCGGACAGCTGCGCGAACTGGGCGAAGTCGTCGGGTGCGAACGTCCCGGCCGAGAAGGCTGTCGAAACCAGCGACGTCTCGCGCGACATCGCGTCGCCGGCGCGGAAGACCGACGTCGCCGTGATGCCACCGGTCGCCGCTTCGGCGTCGGGGACGACGCGGGCCTGGGTGTCGAAGAGGTTGGACGCGGTGTCCATGACGCCGTTGTAGTAGCCGTTGACCTGAGCGCGGTCGATGCTGCGGAAGCTGATCTGCGAGCGCAGCACGGGCAGCTGGTCGAACTGCGACTTCAGCGCGTTGACCTTGGCCGCGATTTCGTCCGGCGCGTTGGAGATCGTCGCGGCGAACGCGTCCTTCAGCTCGGCGAGCTTGACGTCGGTGGCCTTCTGCTGCAGCTGGAGCCGGGCGGGGCCGAGCGCCGGGTCATCGAGGTACTGCAGGGCGGTCTGGCGTTCCTTCTGGAACTCGGCCAGCGCGGTGGCGGCGGGGATCGAGACCTCGCGCACGGAAGCCGCGACCAACCGGACGTAAACACCATTGAAGAGGAAGTAGGACGAGACCGCGATCCACAGCACCAGCAACGTGACGCTGGGAATGAGAACGGTCCTGGTCAGCCTTTTGCGGATCGACTTGTCGTACGGTTTGTCCGACTCGTCCCGGGGGTCTTTGTTCAGCACGGCGGTTCACGAACTCCTGAGTGACGGTCGGCGAGGAATGGGGACTCGGACGAGGAAGCGGACACGACGATGGGACACAGCGGCCGCCGTCACCCGTCTTCGCCTCACCCTCCGTGTAGCCGCAGAATCGATCAGGGTCCGTTTTTTACCACGAACCTCTGACACCCGGTCGGTGCGACCCGGCTTCCGGACACTCGTCCGCCCGGTGGCGAACACCGTTTACTGTCTGCTCCGGGGCGATCACCGGCATTTCCTCAGGTACCGGCGCTGCGGGCTATTTCGGGATGTCGGGCACTGCGCCGAACGGGTGAAACTGAATTCCGCCGGTTCGGGGTGAGCACTGGTTCGCGGCGGTGGAAAAAGGGGAACCGCCGCTGCCTGGAAGTGCCCACCGCGACCGGGTTGGCGCGGGCGATGCAGGGGGCGTCGTAACCCTGAGTGTCTTTACATCGAGAGAGCGATTGTCAAACAGCCTGGACATTGCCTATCCTCCTGTCAACGCAGTCCGCCAAGGAGGGTGTGATGAGCGAAGCCACCGGGACCCTGCCCGCCGGTTCGACCGAGCTGTGGCGCGACCGCAAGCGGTACCTGTGGCTGATCGGCCTGGTCGTGCCTTCTTTGGCGTTCCTCGCCATCGGCCTGCACGCCGCCACCGGGTGGGGTGGCTGGTTCTGGATCGGGCCGGTCGTGATCCTCGTGATCGTGCCGCTGATCGATCTCGTCGCCGGGCTGGACCGGAGCAATCCGCCCGACGACGTCATCGAGCGGCTGGAGAACGATCGCTACTACCGGTGGATCACCTTCGCCTTCCTGCCCGTGCAGTACCTCGGCTTCGCGGCGGCGTTCTGGCTGATCGCGCGGGGCGAGCTCACCGTGGCGGACAAGATCGGGCTCGCCGTGTCGATCGGCTGCGTCGGCGGGATCGGCATCAACACCGCACACGAACTGGGCCACAAGAAGGAGAGCCACGAGCGCTGGCTGTCGAAGATCGCGCTCGCGCAGAGCTGGTACGGGCACTTCTACATCGAGCACAACCGCGGCCACCACGTCCGCGTGGCGACGCCGGAGGACCCGGCGAGCAGCCGCGTCGGCGAGAGCTTCTACCGCTTCTGGCCGCGCACGGTGTCCGGTTCCCTCAAGTCGGCGTGGCGGCTGGAGCGCAAACGCTACGCCCGGCGCGGCCGCCACCCGTACCGGCTCGGCAACGACGTCGTCAACGCCTGGCTGATGTCCGCGGTGCTGTGGGCGGCGCTGGTCGCCTGGCTCGGCGCGGGCGTCCTGCCCTACCTCGTGATCCAGGCCGTCGTCGGGTTCTCACTGCTGGAGGTCGTCAACTACATGGAGCACTACGGCATGCTGCGGCAGCGCGTCGGCGCGGACGGCAAGCGCCGCTACGAGCGCGTGAACCCCGGCCACAGCTGGAATTCCAACAACATCGCCACCAACGTCCTGCTCTACCACCTGCAGCGGCACAGCGACCACCACGCCAACCCGACCCGCCGCTACCAGACCCTGCGCGACTTCGCCGAGTCGCCGGTGCTGCCCACCGGGTACGCCGGGATGATCGTGCTGGCGCTCGTCCCGCCGCTGTGGCGCCGGGTGATGGACCCGCGGGTGCTCGCCCACTACGGCGGGGACATTTCGCGCGCCAACATCCAGCCGGGCAAGCGCGCGAAAGTCCTGGCCCGCTACGGAACCCGCGTCACGGCGGCGGTGCCCGAGCTCGCCGACACCCGCGGCGACGCCACCGAAGGCGGTATGTGCCCCGGCTGCGGGTACGTCTACGACGAACAGCGCGGCGACCCCCGCGAGGGTTTCCCGGCCGGCACGCCGTGGGCGGCGATCCCGGACTCCTGGTGCTGCCCGGACTGCGGCGTGCGCGAGAAGGTCGACTTCGTGGCACCGGGGCGGGTGGGCCCGGCCGGGCCCTAGAATGCCGATCATGAGCAGCGCGGTTCCGGTGCCGGAAGGTGGTCAGCACCGGCGGCCGATCATCGCCGCGGCGATCGAGCTGACGGCGCGGTCCGGCTGGCAGGCGGTGACGATGGCCCGGCTGGCCGAGCTGGCCGGCGTCAGCCGCCAGACGGTGTACAACGAGATCGGTTCGAAGGCCGCGCTGGCCGAAGCGATGGTGGCGCACGAGCTCGGCCGGTTCCTCTCCGTCGTCGGCGCCGCCTTCGACCGCCACCCGGACGACCTGGTCGAGGCGATCTACGACGCCGTCCGCGCGGTCCTGGAGCTCGCGGACGACAACACGTTGCTGCGCGCGATCGCCTCCGCGACGCACGGCACCGCCCCCGAACTCCTGCCGCTGCTGACCACCGACGCGGGCGCGCTCCTCACCCAGGCGAAGGTGATGCTGGCCGGCCGCGTGGCGGCGTACCGGCCCCCGCTGGCCGACGAGCAGGTCACGGTGGTGATCGACCTCATCGTCCGCACGGTCCTCAGCCACGTGATGCAGCCGTCGGACACCCCGGCGCACACGGCGGACGCCCTGGCGTGGGTCGCCGCGCGCGTGCTCGGGGTGTCGGCGAGCCCGCCGCTGCGGCACACCTAGCGTCGCGCTTCGGTGCCGGCGGGCTGGGAGCTTGGTACTAGCGGAGCCCGTGCCGGTCCAGCCACGCCGCGATTTCCGCGGCGATCTCCTTCGGCCGGTCCTCCTGGGCGTGGTGCCCGGCTTCGCCGCACGCGACGACGTCGAGCGCGGCGATGTGCGCACGGCACCACCGCGCCATCTTCTCCCCGATGAGCAGCGTCGGCGAGCCTTCGAACGTCAGGAGCAGCTTCGGCGTGCCCTCGCTGGTGGCGAGCCACTCGTCGTAGGCCCCGATGCGCTCGACGAGCTCCGCCGGGTCGCCGCCGAGCGGCAGCTGCCGGGCCCAGGCGAGCACCGGGCGGCGGCTTTCGGGTGTCGGGAACGGGGCGAGGTAGGCGGCCAGGTCGTCGTCGGCGACCGGGGTGCGCACCCCGCCGGTGAACGCCTGGCGGATGAACAGGTCCTGCGTCAGCACCAGGTCCTCGCCGACGCCCGGCGTGCGGATCTTCCGCGACCGCTCGGCCGCCTGCGGCGTCAGGTCGTCCCAGGCCATGGGCTTCACGATGGTTTCGAAGAACGCGAGCCCGCGGACGCGGCCGGGATTCCGGGCGGCGAAGTCGAACGCGAGCGCGCCACCCCAGTCGTGCCCGACGAGGACCACGTCGTCCAGGCCGAGTGCGTCGAACCAGGCGTCGAGGTGGCGGGCGTGGTCGGCGAAGGTGTACGCGATGTCCGGCTTGGGCGAGCGGCCCATCCCGATCAGGTCGGGGGCCAGCAGCCGTCCGCCGCCGACGTGGGGGACGACGTGCCGCCAGCCGTGCGACGAGCCGGGGTTGCCGTGCAGGAAGACGATCGGGGTGCCGGAGCCGGTTTCCTCGTGGTGCAGCATGACTGTCCTTTCAGGACTCCAGGGGAGTGTCGAGGAGGAGGGTGAGTTCGCGGGCCAGCGCCGCGGTGCGCTCGCCGGTGCGGCCGCCGAGCGGGGCGAGGAGCCGGTCGAGCAGCTCGGCCACGGTGGCGATCGCCGGCTCGGTCACCGCGCGCCCGCGGGTGGTCAGGCGTAGCCGGACCGTCCGGGTGTCGGCCGGGTCGCGGGTGCGCTCGACGAGCCCCTCGGCGTCGAGCGTGCGAGCGAGCTTGGAGACGTACAGCGCTTCCAGCCCGGTGTGGTCGGCCAGCTCGCGCTGGCTCGGGCTCGTTCCGGCGCGCTCCAGGCCGGCGAGCGAAGACAGGAAGACGTACTGCGCGTGCGTCAGCCCGAGCGGGGCGAGGGCGCGGTCCACGGCGACCCGCCACTTCATGGAGAGCCGCCAGACGAGGTGACCGGGAGTGCTCATGCCGGATAATGTACATGGCTATTAAGTACATGGCTACTATTTCGCCGGATCACGCCGGTGCAGGCCTGGTACGGGTTCAGGCGGCGAGCTCGCGCATGCGGTCCATCGCCCGCCGGACCTCGGCGAAGCCGGTGGTCAGCGGGCTCAGCCCGATGCGGATGCCGTCGGGACGGCGGAAGTCGATGAGCACGCCGTGTTCGATGAAGACGCGGGAAAGCCGTTCGGCGTCCGGGTGGCGGAGGGTGACGTGGCCGCCCCGGCGGTCGTCGTCGCGCGGCGAGGCGACCGTGAACCCGAGCGGGACGAGCCACGCGTCGGCGAGGGCGATCACCCAGCGGCCCAGCGCGACGGCCTTGGCCCGCACGCGGTCGATGCCCGCTTCCGCCAGCAGCGCCACGCCTTCCCGGACGCCCACCATGCCGAGCACCGGCGGGGTGCCCGACAGCGCCCGCCGGATGCCGGGCGCGGGAACGTACTCCGCGGCCATGCCGAACGTGTCGGCGGCGCCCATCCAGCCGGTGATGGGCTGGCCGAACGCCGCGTGGTGCCGCGCGTTGGCGTAGAGGAACGCGGGCGCGCCGGGCCCGGCGTTGAGGAACTTGTACGTGCAGCCGACGGCGAAGTCGGCCTCGGCGGCGTCCAGCTCGACCGGGACCGAACCGACGCTGTGGCAGAGGTCCCAGACGACGAGGCCGCCGCGTTCGTGCACCAGCCGCGTGACGGCGGCCAGGTCGGTGATCGCCGCCGACCGGTAGTCCACATGGGACAGTGTGACCACCGCGGTCCGTGGCCCGACGGCCGCGGCGACGTCGTCGCCTTCGACCCACCGGACGGTGCGCCCGAGTTCGGCGGCGACGCTTTCGGCGAGGAACCGGTCGGTGGGGAAGTTCGCGGTGTCGGTGACTATCTCGTCGCGGCCGGGCCGCAGCGCGACGGCGGCCCGGAGCGCCTTGTAGAGGCACACGGACGTCGAATCCGCGACGATGGTCTGCCCCGGCGCGGCCCCGAGGGCGACGCGGCCGAGCTCGTCGCCGATCTCCTCGGGCAGCGTGAGCCAGCGTTCGTCCCACGACCGGATGAGCCGGGCACCCCACTCGTGCGCGACGAGCTCCTGCAGCTGCTCGGCGGTGGCCCGCAGCGGGCGGCCCAGCGAGTTCCCGTCGAGGTAGGCGACGACGCCGGGATCGGTGATCGGGACGAACCGTTCGCGGAAGGCGGCGAGCTCGTCTTCGGCGTCGAGGCGGCCCGCGGCCTCGGCCGAGAGGTCGGCCTTCAGTTCTTTTCCTTGAGCCGTACCGCTTCCTTGCGCACTTCGGCCTGGGTGGCGCGCTCCCGGACCAGCCACTCGGGGCTTTCCGCCTTCAGCGCGTCGATCTGCTCGGTGGTGAGCGGTTCGGTGATGCCGCCGCGGGTGAGGCCGCCGATCGAGACGCCCAGCTTCGCCGCGACCACCGGCCGCGGGTGCGGGCCGGTGCGGCGCAGCTCACGCAGCCACTCCGGCGGGTCGGTCTGCAGCGCGTTGAGCTCGTCGCGCGTCACGACGCCCTCCCGGAACTCCGCGGGGGTGGCTTCGAGGTACACACCCAGCTTCTTCGCCGCTGTCGCGGGCTTCATCGTCTGGGTGGTCTTGTGCGACGTCATGCCGTCCAGGGTAGCCAGCGTCACTCCCGGTAACCTGACCCGGTGACCTCTTTCAAGCTCGCGTACGTCCCGGGCGCGACACCGGCCAAGTGGGTGCGGACCTGGGGCGAGCGGGTGCCGGAGGTGCCGCTGACCTTGGTCCCGGTGGCCCCCGCCGACGCCGCGGGCCTGCTGCGCAGCCGGGACGCCGACGCGGCGCTGCTGCGGTCCCCGATCGACCGCGACGGCCTGCACGCGATCCCGCTCTACACCGAGACGTCGGTCGTCGTGGTGCCCAAGGACCACCTGATCGCGGCGGCCGACGAGGTGTCCACGGCGGACTTGGCGGACGAGGTGGTGCTGCACCCCCTGGACGACACGCTTTCGTGGGAGACCCGGCCCGGCCGCCCGGCGGTGTCCCGGCCCGAGACGACGGCGGACGCGATCGAGCTGGTCGCGGCCGGGGTCGGGGTGCTCGTCGTCCCGCAGTCACTGGCCCGGCTGCACCACCGCCGCGACCTCACCTACCGGCCGGTCGGGGACGCGCCCCAGTCGAGCGTCGCGCTGTCCTGGCTGGAGGAGGAGACGACGGACCTGATGGAGCAGTTCATCGGGATCGTCCGCGGCCGCACGGTGAACAGCACGCGCGGGCGCCCGCAGGCGCCGGCGGAGCGCAAGCGCCCGGAAAGGAAGGCTGCCGCCGCGAAACCGGCCCGGCGGGGCGGCGGGCCGCCGGGGAAGCGGCGCCGCCGGGGCTGAGCCGTTACGGCGTCGAGCAGACGCAGTTGCCGTCGGCGCGGTCGGGCAGGTCGGGGTCGTCGAACCAGTGGCCGCCCTCGGCGAGGTAGCGGAACTGCAGGACCGTCCCCGGTGCCACGTCCACCGACGCCGAGCGGCGGCCGTTCGATCGCGGCGTGAGGTGGTGCCGGCCGGGCGTCCAGTCGTTGAACGAGCCCACGACGCTCACCCGCCCGGGCGGCGCGCCGATCGGGAGGCTGAAGGTGACGCGCTGGGTGCCGGCCCGGCTCTTGCTGATCTTGATCACTCGTCGGGGCCTTTCACGGAAACGGGTTCGAGGGGCGTGCTCGGCACTGAGCGCCGACATGGTCGCACAGTTGTGACGATTCGGTCACGCCCAGTACCCGATTGGGTTACGGCGCCGCTCAACGGTCCGCCACTGACCGGGTGATGCTGGGGTGAACCATGATCATCTCGGGGTTGCTTCCGCGTGGCGGTGGGAAACTGACTGCCGTGACCGTCGTCGCTGATCGTCAAGTCAAGGACCCGTGTGCCTGGCTCAGCGCCGTCACCCACGAGCTCGCCGACGCCCCTCCGGCCGACACGCGAGCGGTGCTCTTGACGGTGTGGGACGGGCTGGTCGCCGCCCGTCTGGCCGGGCTGTACGCCGCGGCCGCTTCGCCCCGCTGGCGGGCGAGACAGCGGCACGCCGAAGCGGTCGAGTTCGATCTCGCCGTGCAGCTGGCGCGGAACTGCACCATCGGCACCGGCCTGGCCATCCCGGCCCGGCTGCCGGGAGCCGCGGTCGCCTGGCCGGTGGAGCGGGCCGACGCGGCCGTCGCGGCGGTGGTTTCCTTCTGCGGCACAGCGGAAGAGGTGCTGCGGCGCGCGGGCGAGCTGACTCCGGTGTGGGAGGACAGCCTGCTCGGCCCGGTGGCGCTGACCCGCTGGCTGGCGGACTGCTGGACGGGCTGCCACGGCGGCTGCCCCCTGCGGCTCCCGGTGCCCCCGCCGCCGTGGTGGCGCTGACCGCGTCCGTCAGGTGAAGGCTGGTGTGCGGAGAGAGGAGGCCGAGGGTGCCCGACCCGTCTTCGAGACTCCCGGAGGCGACCCGCGCGGCGGTGCGCGCGCTCCTGCTGGCCGAGCTGACGGCGGCGGGCCGGCGGGCGCGAGCCGCGGGCTGCGCACCCGAGGTGCTGACGGCGGTGTTCGAGGCCCGCCGCCGTTCGGTCGAGGACGGCTGAGCGCCCCGGTGCACGCACGAGGAAGGCCCGATTCCCTCCCCCCGGGAATCGGGCCTTCCTGCCCCCCTGTCCGCCAGCTGTGTCAGCTGGTGGTCAGCGTCGCCGAGAGGACGTCGTTGGCCAAGTCGGGGTCGGTGCCGCCGAACAGGCCCTTCCACGCGGTCATCTTGATCTCGGCGGCGGACAGCGGCTTCTCGACGACCACCCGCGCACCGACGAACTCGTAAGCACCCGGGTGACGACGGTCGTAGAAGAACCCGGTGACCTTGCCGGCCGGCTCGGTCGCGTAGTACTTCGGCATGCCGCCGAGGCGCTCGACGACGCGCAGGCCGTCCGGCAGCGAAAGCTGGCCGCCGAACTGGTCGTAGACGTTGCCGACCGGGACCGCGGAACCGATGATGTCGATCACGTCGCCGACCTTCGGGGCCGGGTTGCTGATGATGATCTGGCCGGCCCGGTAGTCGACCTTGGCGGTGGCGAAACCGCTGTCCAGGTGCGTCACGCGCCGGCCGGCGGTCAGGACCACCGGGTCCCAGTGCCTGCCGTCGGCTCCGGCGAACTTCGAGTCGCCACCGACCGTCGTCCAGCCCTCGCCGAACCCGGCGCGGTCGGTCGACTTCACCGAGTAGCTGCCCGGCGGGAGGTTCTTGAACTCGTACTGGCCCTTGTCGTCCGTCTGCACCACGGTGTTCGTGCCCTCGAGCAGCATGTAGTGGCCCGCAATGGCCGGCTCACCCACCTCCCGCAGGCCGTTGCTGTTGCTGTCGAGCCACACGTCGCCGGAGATGGAGCCGGTGTCGGCGGCGTGCGCCGGGGCGGCGAGCACGAGCGGCGCGGCGACGGTGAGAGCGAGAGCGGCGAGGCGAGCGATGTTCTTCATTGCGGTTTCCCCCTCGGGATTCGGTCTGCTGGTGGCGACAACGAGAACTCTGCCCGGCGGGCCTGCACGAAACCTCCAGGTGGCTTTGGAGCTTTTCTTCAGGCCGCCGCGTGCGGGAGGATCACAGGATCGTCACGGCGGGGCTGAGGGGGACAACGGCACAGCGCGGTTTCCGTCTGTAGGGAGGATTTCTCGGACTGTGGGGGCGAACGTGGAATTCCGGCTGCTGGGGTCGATGGCGGTGTTCGTTGCGGGGGAGCAGGTTCCGCTCGGCGGCCCGAAGCCGCGCGCGCTGCTGGCGGCGCTGCTGCTCAACGTCGGCCGCGTGGTGTCCGTCGACACCCTGCTGACCGCGCTGTGGGGCGAAAATCCGCCGAACAGCGCTCGTTCGGTGGTGCACACGTATGTCTCCGCACTGCGCCGGATGCTCGGTGAACGGGATCACGCGCTGCGAAGACAGGCGCCGGGATACGTGCTCGACGTCGCCCCCGAGTCGGTCGACCTGGTCCGGTTCGAGCGGGCGGTGAGCGCGGGACGGCGGGCGCTCGCGGCCGGTGACGCGCGGCTGGCGTCGACGACCTTGGCCGAGGCGCTCGCGCTGTGGAGCGGGCCGCCGCTCGGCGGAGCCGAGGGTGAGTGGGCGGAGGCGGAGCGGACGAAGCTGGCCGAGGCCCGGCTCGCCGCGGTGGAAGCCCGGCTGGAGGCGGACTTCCGGCTCGGCCGCGGCGGCGCGCTGGCTGGGGAGCTGACCGCGCTGGTCGCCGAGCACCCGCTGCGCGAACCGTTGCGCGCCAAGCTGGTGCTGGCCCTGCACCAGGCGGGCCGGCAGGCTGACGCGCTGGCCACCTTCCACGAGGCGCGCCGGCTGCTGGACGACGAACTCGGCGTGGAGCCGGGCCCGCAGCTGCAGGCGGCCTTCCAGGCGGTGCTCGCCGAACCCGCGGGCGAAACGGCGCCCCCGGTCGCGGCGCTGACGCCGAGCCTGCTGCCGGCCACCATCTCGGACTTCACTGGCCGGCGCGAGGACATCGACCACCTGCTGAACGGGCTGCGCCCGGCCGGCTCGGCTGCCCGGATCTGCGCCGTCTCGGGCAAGCCCGGTTCGGGCAAGACCACGCTCGCCGTGCACACCGCCCACCGGATCCGCGAGCAGTTCCCCGACGGGCAGCTCTACGCCACCCTCCACGGCAACCACCCGGCGCCGGCCGACCCGGACGAGGTGCTCGCCCGGTTCCTGCGGGCGCTCGGGGTGGCCGACGCGGCGATCCCGGCCGGGCGGGCGGAGCGCGTCGACCTGTACCGGTCCCTGCTCGCCGACCGGCGGGTGCTCGTGGTGCTCGACGACGCGGCAGGCGAAAAGCAGGTCCGGCCGCTGCTGCCCGCCGGTGCCGGCTGCGCGGTGCTGGTCACCAGCCGGGTCCGGCTGGCCGCGCTGGAGGGCGCCACGCTGCTCGACCTGCAGGAACTGCCCGAGGTGGAGACCCTCGAACTGCTGGCCAGGCTGGTCGGGCCGAGGCTGGCGGCCGAACCCGGGGCCGCGCTGGAGATCGTGCGGCTGTGCGGGCACCTGCCGCTGGCGGTCCGCATCGCCGGCGCCCGGCTGGCCGCCCGGCCGGAGTGGACGGTGTCCCGACTGGCGCAGCGACTGGGCCGCAAGCAGCGGCTGCTCAACGAACTCGTGCTCGGCGACCTGGAGGTCAGGGGCAGTCTCGCGGTGAGCTACGACGGCCTCGGCGAGCCGGAGCGCACCGCGCTGCGCCGCCTGGGCCTGACCGGCGTGCAGGAGTTCGCCGGCTGGCTGGCGGCTCCGCTGCTGGACGTCCCCGTCGCCGAGGCCGAAGACGTGATCGAACGGCTCGTCGACGCGCAGCTGCTCGACCCCGCCGGCACCGACGTCACCGGGCTGGGCCGGTACCGCATCCACGACTTGACCATGGCGTACGCCCTGGAGCTGTGCGAGGCCGAGGAGACCGCCGACGAGATCCGGGCGGCCCTGGACCGCGTGGGCACCGACGCGCTGCACCTGGTCCGGCACGCGTCCGGCCGGACACCTCCGCCGCCGGGGTGGGGACGGCTGGACCAGGCCACGTTCGACGGCCTCCGCACCGATCCGGAAGCCTGGTTCGAGGCCGAGGAGGAGCTGCTGGTCGGCGTGGTCGAGCGGACCGGTGAACTGGACCTGGTCGCCACCGCGGCCGGGCTGGCTTCGGCGTTGTCCTCCTCGACCTTCGCCGCCCGCAACCAGTTCGGCCAGTGGCGGCGCACCCACACCGCCGCGCTGGCCGCGGCCCAGCGGGCCGGCGACCGCGCGGCCGAAGGCCTGGTGCTGCACGGGATCGGGACGCTCTACTTCGAACAGGACCGGTTCGACGAGTCGCTGGCGTACTACCACCAGGCACTCGCCGCGTACGGGGCCGTCGGCGACCGCCTCGGCCAGGCCCGGACCTGGCTGAGCCTGAGCTTCGTGCTGCGCGAACGCGGCTCGTTCGCCGCGGCCGAACAGGCGTTGACCGAAGCGGTCCCGGTGTTGCGGCGCGAAGGGACCGACGAGGAGCTCGCCCAGGCGGAGCACAACCTCGGCATGATCCTCACCGAAGCGGGCGACCTCGTCCGGGCGGCGGAGTCCGTGGCGAAGGCGCTGGACCACTGGCGCGCGTCGGGCAACCGCCGCGGCGCGGCACTGGCCCTCCGGTCGATCGGCATCATCCACCGCGCGGCGGGCCGGCTCGACGAAGCCGCCGACTGCTGCGCCCGGGCGGCGGAAGAACTGCGGATCGTCGGCAGCAGGCTCGTCGTCGCCTACGCCGACCAGGCGCTGGCGAAGGTGCGGATCCGGCAAGGGCGGGGCGAGGAGGTCCGCGCCTCGCTCGAGGAGGCCTTGAGCACGTGCAACGAACTCCAGGACGGCTTCGGCCAGGCGCTGGTCCTGCGCACCCTCGGCGAGCTCGACCTGGCGGCCGCCGAGCCGGCGGCGGCGAAGGTGCACCTGCAGCGGTCGCTGGAGTGGTGGCACGCGCTGGGCCTGCCGGTCTGGCAGGCGAGAACCCTCCGCGACCTGGCGACGGCGGCGGCGTTGTCCGGAGACGAACGCCGCGCCCTCGAGCTGCGCGACAAGGCACAGGCGGTGTTCGCGCGCTACGGCTGCCGCGAGGCGACCGAACCGCTGCAGCTCCCGGCCCCGCCGAAGGGAGTCAGGCGGGTCCGTTAGCGCCCCGATGTGGCCTTGGGTGCGTGGGACGCAACGGAGGCCGCCTTGGGACGCTCGCCGGGAGCCGGGAGCCGGGAGCCGGGAGCCGGGAGCCGGGAGCCGGGAGCCGGGAGCCGGGAGCCGGGAGCCGGGAGCCGGGAGCCGGGAGCCG
>NZ_JBSGAI010000062.1:0-48498 GCF_053600695.1 Amycolatopsis sp. NPDC005003
CTCTACGCGATGCTCCGCAACGGCACCCACTACCGACACCCCGAACCCACCCCAGCCCCCGCAGCGGCTTGACAACCACATAGGGACACCCCCCCCCGTCGGGAGCACCAGGCCGATGTGCGCTCCGGGCCGCCACGCGGGCAGCCGGCCACCGCCGGCGGCCGCGAGGTCCACGACCACGACGCCGTCCGCGGCGGGGGTCTTCGCGAGCACGACGAGGTCGATCATGCGTTCTCCTGGGGCTTCTGTTTCACCACGACGAGGTGGAACCGCGATCCGTCGGGCGAGCACCAGCGATGTGCCGTCCCGCCCGGGTAGTAGACGGAGTCGCCCGCTTCGAGCCGGACCGTCCCGTCCTGCTCGAGGTCCAGCAGGAGCGCTCCGCTCACGACGTAGACGAACTCGTCCTCGGGGTGGCGGAAGTAGTCCCCGAACTCGGCGCTGGTGCCGGTCCACTCGATCGGATCGAACGCCCGCCTGCCCCGGGTGAGCAGCCTGACCTCGCCGCTCGGGAACTGGTTGCGGGCGCCCTCGCCGGCCCGCAGCACGTCGGGTCGCCCGTGCTCGGCGTCCGCCAGACCGGGGCCGCCGGCGGCGATCAGCTCGACCTGGGTCGTGCCGAGGGCCTTGGCGATGCGGTCGAGCGAAACCATGCTCGGCCGCGTGTGCCCGCGCTCCAGCTGGCTGAGGAACGGGTGCGAAAGCCCGGTTCGGCCCGCCAGCTGGACCAGCGTGAGGCCACGGGACCGGCGCAGCTCGCGGATGCGCGCGCCGACCTGTTCGGCCTGCTCGTCGACGACGCGAGAGTGCGCGGCGTCGGCTTCCTTCACGGCGACCACCCCGCCCGGTTGCCGGGGCAACACAAAGAACACCGGGATTTACACATCGGAAATCTCGACTCCGTACGGTCAGCGATGTTGATGGGGTCAACATTTACAGCATCCCCGCGGTTCCGCAACACCCGAGACCGGAGAAGCACATGGCGAACTCGCTGCCCCGCCCGCTTGCCGCGGTGCGCAACGCGAAGCTGCCCGACGGGCGCGTCGTGGACCTCTCGTTCGCTTCGGGCGTGGTCACCGGCATCGCCCCTGCGGGCGGAACCGGGCCCGGTCCCGGCCCGGCGCTCGACCTGGACGGCAGGCTGCTGCTCCCGGCACCGGCCGAGCCGCACGCACATCTGGACAAGGCCGGGAGTTTCGACGCCATCAACCCGAAGCTCGGCGACCTCGGCGCCGCGATCGACGCCTGGCGGTTCCACGCGACGGGCATGAGCGTCGAGTCGATCGCCGAGCGCGCCCGGGCACAGGCCCTCGTGATGCTCGCCGCGGGCACCACCGCGATCCGGTCCCATGTGGACGTTCTCGGAGACGGGCTCGCGGACGTCGAAGCCGTGACCCGCGGAGCCCGTGCCCTCGTGCAGGTCCGGGCGGAACTCGCCGGCCTGGTGGACATCCAGCTCGTGGCGCTCGCCGGGCCGCACTGCCCCGACCACCACGTGGAAGCGGTCCTGGACGCCGGCGTCGACCTCGTCGGCGGCGCTCCGCACCTGGCGCCCGATCCCGCGGCGGACCTCGCGCGGCTGCTCGCGATCGCGCAGCGGCGCGGGATCGGCGCCGACCTCCACGCCGACGAGAACCTGTTCGGCCCCGTCACCCTCGACGCCTACGCCCGTGCGGTGCGCGGCTGGCCGGGCGACCGCCCGCGCACGGCAGGCCACTGCGTGCGGCTCGGCACCCTGGAAGCCGCGCGCCGGGACGCGATCATCGCCGACGTCAAGGCCGCGGACCTCGGCATCGTCACCCTGCCGAGCACGAACCTCTACCTCCAGGGCTGGGAGCACCCCGTCGCGACGCCGCGCGGTCTCGCGCCGGTGCGCGAGCTCCTCGACGCGGGCGTCCGGCTCGGTGCCGGGGCGGACAACGTGCGCGATCCCTTCAACCCGGTGGGCCGCGGCGACGCCCTCGAAACCGCGTCGCTCCTCGTGACCGCGGGCCACCTTTCCCCCGAGGAGGCCTACGAGCTCGTGAGCACGGGAGCCCGCTCCGTCTTGGGGCTGCCGCCCGCGGGACCGTCGGTCGGCGCCCAGGCCGACTTCCTCGCCATCGGGGCGGTGAACCTCGTCGACGCGATCGCCACCGCGCCCGCCGACCGCGTCGTCATCCACCGGGGCCGCGTCGTCGCGATCACCGAGACCCGGCGCGAACTCCCGGCCCTGTCCGCCCCCGCCTGCTGAAGGGAATTCCCATGTCCACCACGACCGCGGCCGAGCCCGCCCTGCGCTCGACCCTGCTGGACTTCCGCGACGTCGACCTCGTCTTCCCCGACGGCACCGCGGCGCTCGGCGGGGTCGAGCTGACCGTGGACCGCGGCGAATTCGTCTCGATCGTCGGCCCCAGCGGATGCGGCAAGTCCACGCTCCTGCGCATCGCGTCGGGCCTCGAATCGGCTTCGGGCGGAGCGGCCGACGTGAGCGCGAGCCGCATCGGCTACGTCTTCCAGGACGCGACGCTCCTTCCCTGGCGCTCGGTCCAGGGCAACGTCGAGCTCCTCGCCGAACTCCACCGGATGACCAAGGCGGACCGGGAAGCGAAGGCGGCCGCCGCGATCGGCCTCGTCGGCCTCACGGGCTTCGAGAAGCACCTCCCGAAACAGCTTTCGGGCGGCATGAAGATGCGCGTCTCCCTCGCGCGCTCGCTCACCCTCGACCCCGAGCTGTTCCTGTTCGACGAGCCGTTCGGCGCGCTCGACGAGATCACCCGCGAACGCCTCAACGACGAGCTCCTGCGGCTGTTCACCGAGCAGCGCTTCGCGGGGCTGTTCGTCACGCACTCGGTGTCCGAGGCCGTCTACCTCTCCACCAAGGTCGTCGTCATGTCCGGCCGGCCGGGCTCCATCGTCGCGCGGTTCGACGTGCCGTTCCCGATGCCCCGCGATCCCGACATCCGCTTCACCGCCGAGTTCGCCGAGCTCGTCGGCGACGTCTCGCACGCACTCAGGAAGGGGCACAGCTGATGGCCACCCTCCAGGAAACGGCGGTCCGCCGCGCGACCGCGGCACGCACGGCCCGGCGCCGGCCGTCGTGGCGGCAGCCCGTCGTGGCCTTCGGTGTCTTCGTCGGACTGTGGTACGCGGTGGCGGCGTACTACGACCGGACGGTCGAGCTGCCCTACCTCGTGCCCTACCCGCACCTCGTGCTGAAGGCGATCGTCCACGACACGCGGCCCAGCGGCGCTCCGACCGGATTCAACGCGGAGCTGTGGGCCGCGCTCGGCCGCACGACGGTCGTCTCGCTCGTCGGGCTCGCCGCCGCCATCGTCCTCGGGATCCTGTGGGCCACCGTCATGGCCCAGGCCAAGGGCCTCGAAAAGGCCCTGTACCCGTACGCGGTCGTGCTCCAGTGCGTGCCGATCCTCGCGCTCGTGCCGCTCATCGGGGCACTGTTCGGCTACGCCTTCCTTTCCCGCGTGATCGTCACCGTCATGATCGCGCTGTTCCCGATGGTGTCGAACACGCTCTTCGGCCTGCACTCCACGGACCGGGCGCAACGCGAGCTCTTCGCCCTCCAAGGGGCCGGCCGGCTGACCCGGCTCGTCAAGCTGCAGATCCCGGCCGCGCTCCCCTCGATCTTCGTCGGCCTCCGCACCTCGGCGGGCCTGTCCGTGATCGGCGCGATCGTCGGCGACCAGTTCTTCCAGCGCGGCGACCCCGGCCTCGGCGTCCTCATCCAGGTCACCGCGTCCCGCCTGATGGGGCCCGAGCTCTACGCGACGATCATCATCGCCTCCCTCTACGGCATCGCCGTCTTCCTCGCCTTCGGGCTCATCGGCCGGCTCGCCGTCGGCCGCTGGTTCGACTTCTCCTGACCCGCTCCGTCCCGTCCCCCTGCCTCCCCTCCCCTGCCCTCCCCTCCCCTGCCCTCCCCGAATTGGAAAGCCCCATGCGCACCCGACCCCGTACCGCCGCCATCACCCTGTCCGTCGTCACCCTCGCCACCGCCCTCACGGCCTGTGGCGGGAGCGGCTCGGCCGACGCCGGCGGACCGGCCCCGGCGCCCGCCGCGACCGGACCCGCCGTCGACCTCGCCGGCGCCTGCCCGTCGACGGTCGTCGTCCAGACCGACTGGAACCCCGAGGCCGACCACGGGCACCTGTACCAGCTGCTCGGCCCGAACCCCTCGATCGACGCGAGCAAGAAGTCCGTGACGGGCGACCTGTACGCCAACGGAAAGCCGACCGGCGTCAAGCTCGAAGTCCGCGCCGGCGGGCCGGCGATCGGCTACTCGACCGTCTCGGCGCAGCTGAAACAGGACAAGTCGATCACCCTCGGCTACGTCTCCACCGACGAGGCCATCCAGTTCTCCGGGGACCTGCCGACCACGTCCGTGTTCGCCGAGAACGACAAGTCGCCGATGATGATCATGTGGGACCCGAAGACCTATCCGGACGTCACCACGATCAAGGACCTCGGCACCAAGCTCCAGGCGAACGGTGGCGTCGTCCGGTACTTCAACGGCGCCGCCTACATGTCCTACCTCACCGGAGCGGGCTTCCTGCCCGCCGGCGTCATCGACGGGAGCTACGACGGCGCCCCGGCGAAGTTCGTGACCGCCAAGGGGAAGGACGCGCAGCAGGGCTTCGCGACCGCCGAACCGTACGTCTACCAGAACGAAGTCGCCGCGTGGGGCAAGCCGCTCAAGTTCCAGCTCATCGCGGACATCGGCTGGTCCCCGTACCCCGAGACGATGTCCGTCCGCACCGGCGACCTCGCTTCGCTTTCGCCGTGCCTCAAGAAGCTCGTGCCCGTCATGCAGCAGGCGGACGTCGACTTCCTGAAGAACCCGGAGGCGACGAACGACCTCATCGTCAAGCTGGTGCAGGCGTACAACAACGGCTGGACCTATGACGCCGAGGTGGGCAAGGCCGCCGTCGCGCAGATGAAGGACCTCAAGATCGCGACCGACGCCGGCACCGGCCACGTCGGCGCGATGGACGAAAAGCGTGTCACGGACCTCATCAAGCTGGCGGCGCCGATCTTCGGGAAGTCGGGCGGGCACGTCAAGGACGGCCTCGTCGCGGGCGACCTCGTCACGAACCAGTTCCTCGACCCGAAGATCAGCCTCGGCTGGTGAACAGGAGCGCCATGACCAGCACCGAGACCATCGAGGCGCTGCGTGCCGAGCTCGTCGAACTGCTCGGCGAGCGCGGCGTGAGCACCGACCTCAAGACCCGCGAGCGCGCCTCGGTCGACGAGGCCACGATGAGCCCGATCCTCTCCGAGCAGCTCCCGCTCGGCCTCGCCGACCTGGTGGCCTACCCGGCGAACGCGGAGGAGATCGCGGTGGTCGTGGCCGCCGCGAGCCGCCACCGCGTTCCGGTCACCGCTCGCGGCAAGGGCACGGGCAACTACGGGCAGGGCATCCCGCTGCACGGCGGCCTGGTCCTCGACACGACGCGCGCCCGCGCCGTGGTCGAAGTGGGCGACGGCGTCATCACGGCCGAAGCCGGCGCCTCCCTGGCACTCCTGGAACGCGCAGCGGACGCGAGCGGCCAGCAGCTCTGGATGTACCCGTCGACCGCGCAGTCCACCCTGGGCGGCTTCCTCTCCGGCGGCTCGGGCGGCACGGGGTCGATCGCGCACGGCACGAACTGGGAAGGCTTCGTCGTCGCGCTCGACGTCGCCCTCCCGGGCGCCGAGCCGGCCCTCGTCCACGTCGAGGGCGACGACGCACGGACCTTCGTGCACACCTACGGCACCGCGGGGGTGATCGCCCGCGCGACCGTGCGGCTCGAGCCGGCCCAGGACTGGCGGGCCGTCTACGCGAGCTTCCCCACCTTCGAGGAGGCACTCGGGGCGGTCCGGACACTGCGCTCGATCGAGCCGCTGCCCCGGCTGGTGAGCGCGGACCGGGCCGCCATCGCGGAACGGCTCCCCGCGGACCCGGCGATCCCCGCCGGGCGCGCGAACCTCCGCGCGATCGTCGACGTGACGGCGCTCGACGCGGCGTCGTCGCTCATCGCAAGCGCTGGGGGCTCGGTCGAAGACGTCCGCGAAGGGGTTCAGCAGACGATCAAGGTTTCGATGCTCTCCTACAACCACCCCATCTGGTGGCTCAAGAAGAACAGCCCCGGCAAGGACTACTTCCACGTCGAGGTCGGCGGCGAGGCGCTGATCGACCGCATCCACGAGGTCGAGGCCGTGTACCCCGGCGGCATCCTGCACATCGAGGCCGCACATCGCTTCCCGATCGGGATGCTCGTCGCGGAGTACACGGGCGCCGAAGACGTCTACGCGGGGTACGCGAAGCTCGTCGAACTCGGGGTGCGCGTCCACAGCCCGCACCAGTTCTACGTCGACCACGGAGTCGAAGAGCTCCTCGCGCTCAAGCAACGCACCGACCCGGACGGGCTGCTCAACCCCGGCCACCTCGGCGTGCCCGAGCTCGCCGTGGCCCTGCCCGCGCAGGCCAAGATCTGAACGGAGGCCGGATGAACCGCACCATCGCCGAACTCGCGGGCCCGTCGCTCGCGGACCGGATCGGCCGGGATTCGATCGTCGTCCTCCCGACCGGCGCGATCGAGCACCACGGGCCGCACCTTCCGCTCAGCACCGACGCCCTCGTCGCCGAAGCGGTGGCGGGCGCCGCCGTCGAACACGGCGCCGCCGCGGGCCTCGACGTCTGGCAGCTCCCCACGCTCGCCTACACGAAATCGGACGAGCACAGCTGGGCACCCGGCACGGTCTGGCTCGACGCCGAGACCCTGCTCCGCACGGTCGTCGAAATCGGGCGGGCGGTGGAGCTCATGGGGGCCGGGACCCTCGTGTTCGTCAACGGGCACGGGGGAAACGTGGCGCTCCTGCAGGTGGCGCTCCGGGAAATCCGCAAACGCTTCCGGCTCAAGACCTTCCTCATGCCCGCGCTGGCCCGCACGGACCCGCCCGCGGGCGAAGGGCTCGACGAACGGGAACTCGGCATCCACGGCGGCGCCGCGGAGACCTCCCTCGTCCTGCACCTGCGCCCGGACCTCGTGGACCTCTCGCGGGCCGACCGCTGGGTGCCCGAGCACCTGGCGGATTTCCGACACATCGGCTTCAACGGGCGCCCCGTCAGCTTCGGCTGGCTGTCGGACGACTTCGGCACACCCGGCGTCGTCGGCGACCCCACGCAGGCGACCCCGGCCTACGGCAAGGCGCTCTGGGAAGCGTCCGTGCACCAGGCAGCCGAGTCCCTGGCCGAGATCGCCCGCTTCGAGCACGCGGCCCCGTCGTGATGCCGGACGCCGGGAGAGCGGCACCGGTTCAAGGGAGTTGCCGGAAGCCGCTGCCGTGGAACACCAGCGGACGGGCGGACGGCCGGAACTCGACCGCCGTCACCCTCAGCAGGGCGATCAGGTGATCACCCGCCGGCACCTCCCGGTCCACAGCGCAGTCGAACCAGGCGGTCGCCCCCTGGACGAAAACCGCCCCCGATTCCGATGTCGTCCAGTCCACTCCCGCGAACCGGTCGCCGGGAGCCGACAGCCGCCTCCCCACTTCCCCGTGGTGCTCCGCCAGCACGCTCACGCCGAGCGCGGCGGCGTCGCGGAGGATCGGCCACGTGGTGGAGGTGCGCTGGATCGAGGCGGCGAGCAACGGCGGCTCCAGGGAAATCGAGGCGAACGAGCTGACCGCCATCCCCGCCGGCTTGCCGGACGCCAGCCCGGCAAGGGCGGTGACGCCGGTGGGGAAGCACGCGAAAGCCGCACGCAGCACGGTGGCATCCACCTTCAGATCCTGAAGTAGTCGAGGACGTCCGGGAACTCGCCCGAGAGTTCGTACGCTCCGATGAGCGCGTTCTTCGCGTCGATCGAGTCGTGCGTGGCGAAGGTCCTGGCGTTGCGCCAGAACCGGTCGAACCGGTACCGGTTGGCGGTGCTGCGAGCGCCGGTCAGGTCGTGGATCCGCCCGGACACGTCCAGGCTCACCCGGTTGCTCGCGACCTTCGAGCGGAACCCGTGGATCGTGATCGTCCGCGGATCGGCGTCCGGTTCCTCCAGCCATCCGGCCACGCTCAGCAGGTACGCCCGGGCGGCGGCCAGTTCGCTGGACATCTCGCCGAGTTGCCGGTGCATCAGCGGGTCCTCCAGCGCGGTGGGGAACCTCGGCATGCTCCCCCGGTTCAGACTCCGGAGGTAGCCGATCGCGGCTTCGAAAGCACCCTCTCCGATCCCCTGCATCAGTGCCGCGTGGAACAGCATGCCCGCACCGAACGCGTTCGGGTCCGCCAGTGTCGAAGCGAAGTGCCACCCGTCGGGGACGAACACGTCCTCGTAGGTGATCGTCTGGCTGTGGGTGCCGCGCTGGCCCATGTTGTCCCAGTCGTGCGCCTGCCGCACGCCCGGCGCGTCCAGCCGGACCAGCGCTTCGTGCCTCGTTGCCGTCTCGAGGTCCGCATCGGGCCCCAGCAGGGAGAAGCCGACGACGAGGAGATCCCGGCCCCCGCCGCCGCTGTTGGTGTTGAACGTCTTCGTGCCGCTGACCACGACTCCGCCCGGCACTCGCCGGCCGGTCACCGGCCCCTTGGCGCCGGCCTCGGAGTTGGAGGAGACCAGCCGCCTGCCGTCGTTGATCAGCTCGTCGGCCAGCTGCTCCTTGGTCTCGCGCGGCAGCTCGGCGGTGAACAGGCGGCGGGGGTGCAGCCCGTTGTTGGTCCAGCACATGCCGGTCGAACCGTCGGCGGCGGAAATCTCCACCAGCACCTCGGTCACGGCACGCCAGCCGCTCCACCGGCCGCCGGTCCACAAACCGCCGTACTCGGCGGGCACGCTGAGCCGGTTCACGCCCGCCTCGCCGAGCAACCGCATGTTCTCCGCCACGTCGGTTCCCCCGGCGTCGATGCGCACGCCGTTGCCGCTCATTTCGGCACGCAGCCCACGTACCCGGGCAAGAACGTCCGCGCGCGCCTTGACCAGTTCTTCTTGCTCAAGCGCAGTGATCGTCATGAACAGAACGCTAACCGCGGACCGGCAGGAGTCCGGCTGATCCGGGAGAAGCGAGAAACGTCCCCGCGGAAGCGTCTCGGATGACGTTCAGCGGAAGTCGGCACCCAGCACCGAAACCGGCCCGGGAGCCGGCAGCGGCGCGGTGCGCGCGGAGAACGACTGCAGGAGGTAGGCGACCAGGCGGCGCGCCGCGGCGGGCGACGTCGCCGTGAGGCTGTCGCTGGCCTGCACGAGCAGGGCCAGGTCGCTGGGCGAGAAGTCGGCCCGCAGGTCCCCGCTCTCCTGCGCCCGGCGCACCAGCTCGGTGATGTTGCCCATCGCCCGCGCCCGCGCTTCGCCCACCTTGGCCTCGTCCAGCGGCTCCGCACGCAACGCCCAGGTGCCGATCGGGGCGCGGACGACACGGTCCACCACGCCGCGCAGGGCCCGCCACGGATCGGGGTCGGCGAGTGCCTCCTCGCTCAGCCGGCCGCAGTCGGCCAGCTCGTGCTCGAAGGCCGCGGCGACGAGCGCCTCCCGGTCCGGGAAGTGCCGGTAGAGAGTGGCCACACCGAGCCCGGCGCGCCGGGCGACGGCGCGCATGGTGACGTCGAGTCCCTTGGCCGCGTACAGCTGTCTCGCGGCGTCCAGAATGCGGGCACGGTTCCGGTTCGCATCGTTGCGCACGTGACTCGTCTCCAGTTCCGGACGGGGCGTTCCGGTTACCAGTGAATCACGGTGTGGCCCGAAGCCGCGCGAGCAGGAGGGTCCGGGTCGTTCCCGGCCAGGTTGGCGCCGTTGGTCACGGAGGCCCGGCGCGGGTGGACGATCTGCGGGCGACCTCGCACCGTCGAAGCCCCGGCGTCCGGCCGAGGCCGGCGATTCACGGGGGCGTGGCGGTGGGTGGCGAGGTGAGGCGGCGCAGGAGGGCCAGGACAGCCTTGGCCCTGGCGAACTCCGCCGGGGTGAACGGCAGCAGCGGCCTGGTCACCAGGAGGTCACCGTCGATGTCCACCAGCCGCATCACCGTTCCGTCGATGCCTTCACCGGCCCCTTTCCCGCGACGCCCGACGGGTTTCCGTTCGACCTCGCACTCGCCCAGCAGCGCCGGCAGGAGCTGCCCCGGATCGGGTTCCTGCGCGGCCGCGATGGTCAGCACGCGGGTCGGCAGGTCGACGAACTCGTGCACGTCCGCCGGTACGACCCGCACGTCCCGGCCGCCGCCCAGTTCGGTGACCGTGGCGATGTCCGCGGCCGTGACAGCGGCCGGCGTGCGGACGAAGAACTCGTCCACCACACCGCCCGGGACCGCGAGCACCTGCAGCGAAACGATGTCGTAGCGGTGTGCCGCCAGTGCGGCCGTCACCCCGGCCAGGCTCCCCGGCACGTCACGCATCGTGGCACGCACCCGCCACGCCACCCCGGCCCGCAGCGGGTCCACGCCGGTGGTGCCGCGTGCCGGGTTCGACCGCGGACGGCGGGTCCACCACCGCCGCCCCGCGGCGGTGACGACCAGGAGCCCGCCCAGTGCGAACAGCAAGACCGGCCCGACGCGGTTGTGGGACAACGCGCTGACGAACAGATCGGCCACCCCGGTGGCGATGAACAACGCCGCCAGCTCGACCAGCTCACGGCTCATCGAGCTTTTCGCTCGCTGGGCGGCCTTCGGAGGTACCTCGGCTTCGGTCATGCGGCCAGCATCGGTGGCTCGCTTTACCCCCGCCCTCGCCGTCCTGTCACGATTCAGTTAACCGGACAGCCCCTCTGGCCGTTTGCCTACGGCATCCGGAATCCGGCCACGGGGCGGAACGATCGAGGTAGCCTGGCGCCTCGTGGCCTCGAGCGAGGGAGATGCCGGTGGACGTTTCCTCAGCGGTTCCCGAGGAGTTGCGCCCGGTGGTGACGAGGTCGGCCGGAACGGTGCGGCTGGTGTTCGTGCCGAGCGTCCCGCGCCTGCTGGCCAAGACGTGGGCCGGCAGCCTGGCCATCCCGTTCGCGGTGGCGGGCCCGCTGCTCGTGGTCGTGGTGCTGCCCTTGGTCGTCGTCTTCTTCGGCTGGGCCACGATGTGGAACACCGCCCTGGTGCTCGGCGGCGCCCTCGCCGCCCTCGGTCTGGTGTTGTCGATCGTCATGCCGTGGAGCCTGCGTTCCGGGGCGCAGTGGGCCGAGCTGAACCCGGAAGGGAGCTGCACAGGGGTACGGGTCAAACTGCTGTCCGGGGCGACGCGGACCGGTGCGTTGCGGTCGATCGCCGTCATCGAACACGTGAAGCTGGCCGAACCCGCCGGTGTCGAACTGGAACTGCACACGACCGACGAGACCGTCCAGGGCGCCGAGCGGATCGACGTGGACGCCCAGGCCATCGCGGAGTGGCTGCGCCGCCTGCCCGGCGTCGAGGTCGAGCGCCGGAAGGTCGTCGACCGGGTGAACCCGACCCGCGACCGCTGGTGGCGGCGCGCGCAGGTCGCGGCGGTGTGGGAAGTACCCGCCGACGCCGTGCCCGTGATCGCGGACGAACTCGGTGTCCGCTGCGACGTCTTCGTGCCCCGGGCCGCCGCCATGAACGGCAACGTCCACGCGATCGACGTCTACGACCCGGACGACGTCCAGGAGATCACCGACCAGCGCACCGCCGAAACCGTGGCGGCCTTCATGCTGCGCCGGCTGACGAGCTTCACACGTGAGGCGAGGCTCCCCGACGGCGACGACCCGCTGCTCCACCTCGTCAGGGACACCGAACTCGCCGAGCGGTACCGCGCCGCGCTGCAGCATCTGCGCGATCCAAGGCCGGATACTGACCTTTACGTCACCTTCGCGCAATACTCGCTGTGCCAAGCCGTGCGCGGCGAGCCCGTTCCGGCCACAGGTCCTCCACAATGGACACCACCGCCCGACTTCGAAGCGGTCCTCGCCGCAGCGATGGCCGCCCCGTTTCCCAGGCCGACCCGATACGCCTGAACGAAGCTCGCCTGAGTGGTTGCAGCCCGCCGCTCGGCTCGTGTCGGCACGATGCATCGGGAGAGGTGATGACGGAGCTCGATGCAGTACCCGACCCCGACGGGGAGCACGGCACGCCGCTTCCGCCCACAGCAGTGCGCAATGCGGTGTCCGCCGAACAGGTGTCCGGTCTATTGGTGCAGGCCGGAACCATCCGCGGCGGGATCCACTACCACCTCACACCGTCGGCCGAAACAGCCTCTGCCGTAGGCACTCCCATCGCCGAGCTGACGGCTGATGAGCTCGGAGTCCATCCGGCCGTCGAACCTCGCGGGGAACAACAGTCGCTGACCGCCTACATCGAGCGCGCGCACGACGTCGAACTCCATGCGGCTGCCCGCAGCGCGGGAGGGCCGGATGCCCAGTCCCGAATCGTCGTCTTGGTGAGTGGCTCGACATCGGGTAAGACTCGCGCGTGTTTCGAGGCCCTTCATCGACCTCTCAACGGTCCCGAAACGGCGAGTCTCGCCACCGCGGGGTGGCTTCTGTGGCCCTCGCTCAACCCGCTCACCCCAGAGCGGTTCCTCGCGGAACTGCCCCTGGTCGGTGCCAGGACAGTCGTCTGGCTGAACGAAGCCCAGCGTTACCTCCTCGACCCGCCTCCCAGCCTCGCCCGGGCGATCGCCGACAGGCTCAGGCGGCTGCTGGCCGACCGCGGCCGCGCACCCGTCTTGGTCCTCGGCACGCTGTGGCCCGCCTATCGCCACGAAATCATGCGCAAGCCGCAACGGTCGGTCGATCACCACGACTCCGCACGAGCCCTGATCCGAGGTCACACGCTCCGCGTGCCGGACCGGTTCGGCGCCGACGAACTGGCCGCCGCGCGCTCGAGCTCGGACCACCGGCTGCGGGAGGCCGCCGAGCGCGCCGAGGACGGCGCGGTCGTCCAGGAACTGGCGGGTGCGCGTGACCTCGTCGATCGCTACGACTGGCTGACCACGCCCGCGCGTGCCGTCATCCACGCCGCCATGGACGCCCGCCGCCTCGGCCACTCCGAATGGTTGCCTGCGCTGTTGCTCGAGCATGCCGCGCTGGCCAACCTCGACGAACGCGAGCGACGCGAACACACGCTGAATCCCGGCTGGTTCGCCGACGCACTCACCGAACTGACCGCGACCCACGTCGCGAGGAGCAGGCTTCTCGCCCCCGCCCCCGATTCCACTGCACGCACGTATCGCCTGGCGGATTACATCGACCAATACGGTCGCCGCACCCGGAACAGGATCATGCCTCCAGCGGAGTTCTGGGACGCCGCCGTGCGGTATTCGCGCAGTCCCGCCGACCTGGCAGCCCTCGCGGACAGCGCCGACGACCGGCTTCGCTTCCGGCTGGCCGCGATCCTGCTCGACCGATCGAGCGCCGCAGGCTACGGGCCGGCGCTTGTCTCGCTGGAGAGAATGCGAACACGAGCGCATCACCCCATGGCAGGACACGTCTTGGCCGAGCGTGCGGCTGCCACGAACGACGCGACTGTGGTCAGCCGGCTCGCCCAGCTCCGAGAAGCGGCGGGCGACCACGAAGCCGCGGAACGGCTCTGTCGGCTCGCTGTCGAGATGGGCCATGACGACGCGGTGATCGAAGTGGCACGGGTGCGTCGTTCTCGGGGGCACATCGCCGACGCCGACCGGTTCGTGCGGCACGCCGCCGATGCCGGCAACATCCCTGCGCTCGTCGAACTCGCCCAGGCGCACGAACGCGCCAACCGCCACGACGAGGCGGAAGCAACACTTCGGGACGTCGCGGGCCATGACCACCCGCAAGTCCTGCTGGCACTGGCCCGGCTGCGTCACCGCAAGGGCGATCACGATCAAGCCATCGCACTGCTCGAGCGTGCCGTGGCCGCCGGCGACTCCGAGGCTCTCGAAGAACTGGCGCTCCGGCACGAAGAGTCCGGCGATACGGAGGGGGCCGAGCGGTTCGCGCATCGCGCCGCCGACGCAGGCCGTACGCGCGTCTTGAACGGATTGGTACAGCAGCGAGAGCGCAGAGGTGAGCACGACAGCGCGACCCGGCTCGCTTGGCAGGCTGTCGAGGCCGGGCACCCGTCGATCTTGAGCGAGCTCGCCCGAACACGAGAGCGAGCGGGCAAGACACTCGACGCGGAAAACCTTCTCCGTTCGGCTGCCCACGCCGGCGACGAACTGGCGCAACGCGAATGGGTCACCCGGTGTGAATCCGGAGGACATTCCACCGAAGCCGAACGAACTCTCCGGCTCGCGGCCCCCGCCGGCGGAACTCTCGCCGCAACCACGCTGATAGACCTGCGCTACGGCAAGGGAGATCACGACAGCGCCGAGCGTGTTTTGTCGTTGGTCGAAGGCAACGCCCGGCGCCAAGCGCTCCGGACGCTGGCCCTCCGGCACGAGACAGCAGGCCGACACCGGGAAGCCGAACGGCTGGCCCGCCTCGCGGCCGACACCGGAGATCTGACGGTGCTCTCCGGCATAGCCATGCTCCGGAAAGGCAAAGGAATACCGGTTGACACCGGCCACCTGAAAGACCTGGTGCCGGTCACCGGCAGCACGCGGGCCTTGGCCGCGCTGATCACCTTGCTGGTCGAGCAGGGCGAACGCCGCGAGGCCCGGCGGCTGGCACTCGCCGCAGCAGCGGCAGGTCACCCGGACGGGCTGGTAGCCCTGCTCTCATCGCCGGGCGAAGACGACGAGCACCTCGCGGCGCGAGCGGCCGATCTCGGCTCGTTCCGCCCCCTCGGCCGGCTGGCCCGCAAGCGATGGAACCAGGGCGACCGCAGGACAGCAGAGCGCATCGCCCGGGAGTGCGCCGACGGAGGCTCGCCGGACGCATTGCTCGAGTTCGCGCAACACCTCCGGCATCTCCCTTCGTGGCGCCGGCTCACCGAGTTCGGGCTGGAACCGGACGGCTCCACCTCGGACCCCTGGGAACACCACCCCTGAGCGCACACGAACATTCGGCTGAACTCAGGTTCTCCGGTGCTCCTCGGCCCACGGCAACAGCTTCCGCTCGAGGTAAGCCAGTCCGTAGAACAACGCGATGCTCATGATCGCCAGCAGGGTCATCGCGGCGAAGGCCAGCGACGTGTCGGCACTGGCGCCGGACTGCACGATGACGAAACCGAGCCCGGCGCCGGCGCCGACGAACTCCGCGATCACCGCGCCGATGACCGACAGGGAGATCGCCACCTTGAGCCCGACGAAGATCTGCGGGAGGGCGTGGCGGAACCGCAGCTTGAAGAACTCCTGACGCCGGGAGGAATCCCACGAGCGGAACAGCTCGACCAGCTCGTGCGGCGTGGACTTCATCCCGGACACGGTCGAGATGACCACGGGGAAGACGCACACCAGCACGACCAGGACCACCTTCGGGCCCTGGCCGAAGCCGAACCACACCACCAGGATCGGGGCGATCGCGATCTTGGGCACCGCGTTCACCGCGAGCAGGATCGGGTAGAACGTCCGCTCCAGGAGCGGGAACCGGACGATCAGCACCGCGAGCGGCACACCGACCACAATGGACAGCAAGAAGCCCTCGACGGTCTCGGCCAGGGTGACCAGGCTTTGTTCCAGCAGGTATCCCGGCAGCTCGAGGAACGACGCGACCACGTCGGCCGGGCTGGGGACGAGGAACCGCTCGATCGAGAAGACGATCGTCGCCAGCCACCAGAGGCCGACGAGCAGCAGCACACCGACGACGGGCAGCGCGCGCCCCCTCATGCAGCTCCCCCGTCGACCGGTTCGGTGAGCAGGTCGCGCAGCCGGCGACCCGCCTGGTCGACGTCGGGCCGCCCGGGCACGCGCGGCCGGGGGACGGCGAGGTCCACGGTCGTGCGGAGCCGGCCCGGCCGCGGGGTGAGCACCGCCACCCGGTCGGCGAGCACGACGGCCTCCTCGATCGAATGCGTCACGAACACGACCGTCCTGGGCTGCACCAGCTGGATGCGCTGCAGTTCCGCGCCGAGTTCCGCACGGGTCAAGGTGTCCAGCGCGGAGAACGGTTCGTCCATGAGCATGACCGACGGGGTTTGGATCAGCGATCGGCACAGCGAAACCCGCTGCTGCATCCCCCCGGAAAGCTCATGGGGCAGCCGGTTCTCGAAACCGCGCAAGCCGACCAGCTCCAGCAGCTCGTGCGCCCGGTCCCGGTGGGGCTTCCGCTCCAAGCCGAAGATCTCGATCGGCAGCATGACGTTCGACAGCACCGACCGCCACGGCAGCAGCGCGGGGCGCTGGAACATGAACGAGACGTCGCGACGCGGGCCGCGCACCGGCTCGCCGCCGACGAGAATCCGCCCTGCGGTCGGTGGCAGCAGCCCGGCGATGAGCCGCAGCAACGTCGACTTGCCGCACCCGGACCGGCCGATGACGGCGACGAATTCGTTCTCGCCCACCTCGAAGTCGATTCCGGCGAGCGCCCGGACCGGCCCGGCCCGGCCGTCGAAGACCTGCGCCACTCCGTCCAGGACGATCACGGCCGGGGCACCAGCCCGAAGGAGACGAGGTCGGCGGGGGTGAGCGCGCCGGCCGGGATGGCACCGGCGTCGGTGAGGGTGCCGAGGATCTTCCGCACGCGGGCCTCGGCGACCTGGCCGAGCGGGCCGGTGAAGCCGGCCGGGCGGGCAAAGGGTGCCATCAGCCCGATCTCGGCGGCCGCGACCCCCGCGTCCTGGGCCGGCTGGTACTTCTTGAGGATCGCGCCGAGTTCGTCCGCGTGCTCGATCGCGTAGCCGAGACCCTTGAGCAGCGCCGCGGTGAACCGCCGCACCAGCTCGGGATTCCTGGCGGCGAGCTCCTTCGACGTGACGACCACGTTGCCGTACAGATCGGGCACCAGGTCGCCGTAGGGCAGCACCACCGCTTTCCTGCCGGGCGCCGCCGCTTCGATGAGCGGCCGGCCGACGACGAACTGCCCGATCCCGTCCACCTGCCCGGACGCCAGCAGTTGCGGGAGGGCGGGTGGAGCGGCCGGCACGAACCGCACCGAGGCCGGGTCGAGGCCGGCGGCCTTGGCGTAGACGGGGAACATCACCTGGTTGGTCGAGCCGGCCTGATCGGCGATCTTCTTCCCGGCCAGGTCCGCCGGCTTGGCGATGCCGGTGCCCTCGAGCGAGATGATCGCGGCGAGGGACCGCTGGTGCACCGCCGCGACGGCGGTCACCGGCAGCTTCTCCTTCGCCACCGTGATCGCGGTGGCGGTGAAGTCCGCCGTGCCGACGTCCGCCCGGCCCCCGGCGACCAGCTTGAGCACGTCCACCGTGCCACTGCCCGGGGTGATCGTGACATCGAGCCCGGCTTCGGCGAAGTAGCCTTTCTCCTGAGCCACGTAGGCGTAGGCGTCACGGCCGAAGGTGCCGAACGAGGTCAGGTAGCCGACTTTGTCCCGGCCGGTGGCAGGGGTGTCGCCGGCGCCGCCGCACGCCGTGGCGAGCAGGGTGACCGCGAGCAAGGCAACCAGACCACGCCTCATGACGCCCTCCCCGACGAACGTGATGGTCTCGTTCCAGTAGCTTCGACCGCCTCGGCGACCACGGACAACCGCTACTCGGGGCACCGGCCGCCGTCGCCCGGTCCTCAGCGCAGGGACGGCAACCCGGCGGCCAACGCGGCGAGCGCACGCTTCAGCGTCGGGGCGAGCGGCACGCAGGCCGCGGCGAGGTCCGGGTTCTGGGCGTAGACCTCGCGCAGCGTCGGCGGCGGGTTCGCGGCCGGGTAGAGCATCCCGGCCAGGCCGCTGGCCGCCGCGACCAGCTCGAACCCTTCGCCCTCGGTCAGGTCCGGGTGCGCCCGGGCCACCGCCGCACCGAGTTCGGTGACGGCGCCCAGCACCACTCGCTTGAAGTCGCGGGCGGCCGGGACCGAGACGTTGTGCTCCAGCGACGTCGCGGTGTGGCCGACCAGGTCGCAGAACAGCGTCCGTTCGGCAAGCGTCTCGGCCAGTACGTCGACGACGTCGTCCCCGGCTGCCAGCCGGCGAGTGGCCTCGTCCACCCAGTCGCGCCAGCACACGGACGCCAGCTCGAGGTAGATCTCCTCGCGGGTGCCGAAGTAGCGGACGACGTTGGACTTGGCCAGCCCCACGGCCGTGGCCACGCTGCCCAAGGTCACGTTGCGCACGCCGGATTCGAGGGCCAGCTCACGGGCCGCCGCGAGGATGGCCGCGCGCCGCTGCTCCTTCTGCTCCGGCCGCCTGGCCCGCATGAACATCGACTGAGACATTTCTCAGCCATCATACGGTCCACTTAAAAGAACAACGTTCTCTTGTTAAGAGTACAGCGTTCTGTTAGCTTGGCGGGGCATTGCCACGAGCGAAGGGGTCCATGTGGTCGAGGTGCGATTGCGGGTCAACGGGGTCGACGAGCTGCTCGATCTCCCACCACAGGTCAGCCTGCTCGACGCGCTGCGCGAGCGGCTGGGGCTGACCGGCACGAAGAAGGGCTGCGACCAGGGGGCCTGCGGGGCGTGCACGGTGCTCGCCGACGGCGTGCGGATCAACTCCTGCCTCGCGCTGGCCGTGCAGTACACCGGCCGCGAAATCACCACCATCGAGGGCGTCGACGACCCGCTGCAGCGGGCTTTCGTCCGCAACGACGGCTTCCAGTGCGGCTACTGCACCTCCGGCCAGATCTGCTCGGCCATCGGGATGCTGGCCGAGCACAAGGACGGCGCGCCGAGCGCGGTCACCGAACACCTCGCCGGCCCCGCCGAACTGACGGACGCGGAGATCCGGGAGCGCATGAGCGGCAACCTGTGCCGCTGCGGCGCCTACAACGGGATCGTCCACGCCATCCAGGAGGTCGCGAGATGAGGTCGTTCACCTACCTGAGCGCTCCCGACGTCGAGACCGCGGTCCGCGCGATCGCCACCGAGCCGAACGCGAAGTTCCTCGGCGGCGGGACGAACCTCGTCGACCTGATGCGGGAGGACATCGAGCAGCCCGACGTGGTGGTCGACATCACCCGGTTGCCGTTGACCGGGATCGAGGAGCTGCCCGGCGGCGGCCTGCGCATCGGCGCGCTCGTCCGCAACAACAGGCTGGCGGCCGATCCCCTGGTCCGGACCCGCTACCCGGTGCTCGCCCAGGCCATCCTCAACGGGGCTTCGGCGCAGCTGCGGAACATGGCCACCGTCGGCGGCAACCTGCTGCAGCGGACCCGGTGCCTGTACTTCTACGACGGCGCGGCGGCGTGCAACAAGCGCGCCCCGGGCAGCGGCTGCGCCGCGATCGGCGGGTTCGCCCGGAACGCCGGCGTCCTCGGGGTCAGCGACCACTGCATCGCCACCCACCCCTCCGACATGGCCGTCGCGCTGGCCGCGCTCGACGCAGTGGTCGAAGTGGAGAGCACGCGCGGTGTCCGCCGCCTCCCGCTGACCGAGCTGCACCTCCTGCCCGGCAGCACTCCGCAGGTCGAGACCGCACTGGCCGCGGACGAGCTGATCACCGCCGTCGAGCTGCCCGCGTTGCCGGTGGCCGCGCACTCCCGCTACCGCAAGGTGCGCGACCGCGCGTCCTACGCCTTCGCGCTCGTCTCCGTCGCGGCCGCGCTGGAGACCGAAGACGGCGTCGTGACCGACGTCCGCCTGGCGCTGGGCGGCGTCTCCGCGAAACCGTGGCGGGCCCACGAGGCCGAGCGGATCCTGCTCGGCGCACCGGCGACCGAAGAGTCCTTCCGCCGGGCGGCCGCGGCCGAGCTCGCCCCCGCGGCGGGCCGGCCGGACAACACCTTCAAGATCGAGCTGGCGCAGCGCACGATCGTCGCGACGCTGCGCCGTCTGCACACCGACGGGAGTGCGGCATGACCAGGACCCTGCCCGCGACGGAGACCGCCGGCCCCGTCATCGGCAAGCCGATCGACCGGGTCGACGGCACGGCCAAGACCACCGGTGCCGCCCGCTTCTCGGCCGAATACCCCGTCCCCGACCTGGCGCACGCGGCCCTGGTGCACTCCACCGTCAGCCGCGGCCGGATCACCGCGATCGCAACCGAGGCCGCGGCGGCCGTCCCCGGCGTCGTCGCGGTGCTCACCCACCTGAACGCTCCCCCGCTGAAGCCGGCCCCGAAGGTGAGCCCGCTCAACCTCGCCACCCTGGTCTCCGGCACTTCGGTCGACTACCTCAACACCGACGAGGTGCACTGGGACGGCCAGCCGGTGGCGGTCGTCGTCGCCGACACCCTCGAGGCGGCTCGCGAAGCCGCCGGGCTGGTCACCGTGACCTACGAGACCTTTCCGTCCACTGTGGACTTCGCCGCCGAGGAGAAGAACGCCCAGCCGCAGAAGAGCACCATGATCATGTCCGGCGGCGCGAAGAAGGGTGACGCCGAGGCCGCGCTCGCCGCGGCACCGGTGTCGCTCGATCTGCGGTTCACCACGCCGACGCACCACCACAACGCGATCGAGCCGCACGCGACCACCGCGGCCTGGGACGGCGACCGGCTGACCGTCCACGACGGCACGCAGAACATCGACTGGGTCCGCACCCACCTGGCCCTGCGGTTCGGTGTCCCGGCGGCGAACGTGCGGGTGATCGCCCCCTTCGTCGGCGGCGGCTTCGGCGGCAAGGGCATGGTCTGGCCCGGCACGATCCTCGCCGCGCTGGCGGCCCGCGCCACCGGCCGGCCGGTCCGGCTGATGCTCACCCGCGAAGGCGTCTACCGCACGGTCGGCGGCCGCACGCCGTCCACGCAGCGGGTCGCGCTCGGCGCCGGTACCGACGGCAGGCTGACCGCGCTCATCCACACCAGTGTGACGCGCACGGGGCGGGTCGGCGGCGGGCCCGAGCAGGTGACGTCGCAGTCGAGGCACCTCTACGCCGCCGAAAACATCCTGGTGCAGCAGAACCTGGTGGAGCTGGACCTGATCTCGAACACCTCGATGCGCGCGCCCGGCGAGTCGATCGGGACCTACGCGCTGGAGGCCTCGATCGACGAGCTCGCCTACCGGGTCGGCGTCGACCCGATCGAGCTGCGCATGCGCAACGAACCGGCGGTCAACCCCATCGACGGCAAGAAGTTCGCGCACCGGATGCTGCGCGAGGCCTATGCGCAGGGCGCCGAGCGGTTCGGCTGGGCCGACCGGACACCGGAACCGGGCTCGATGCGCGACGGGCGGTGGCTGGTCGGGATGGGCGTCGCGTCGGCGTACCACCCGGCCTGGCAGTTCGCCGCCAGCGTCACGGTCCGGCTTTCGGTCGACGGCACCGTCCTCGTGCGGTGCGGCTTCCACGAAATGGGCATGGGCGGCGCGACGGCACAGGCGCAGATCGCCGCCGACGCACTCGGCGTGCCGTTCGAAGCGGTCCGGGTCGAGTACGGCGACTCCACGCTGCCGGTGAGCCCCGGGGCCGGCGGGTCCATGCAGACGGCGAGTATCGCCAACAGCCTGCTGGCCGCGTGCGAGAAGCTGAAGAAAGAACTGGACGCACTGGCGAAACGCTCGGGTTCGATCGGGATGAGCCCGGCGGCGATCCTGGCCAAGGCCGGCGTGCCGTCGATCGAAGCCGCCATCGGCTCCGACACCCGGTTCGGCCGGGTGGCCGGGCAGCTGAAGTTCATGGCGAAGTTCGTCCGCGACCAGCGGCGCTGGATGAAGGCCGCCTGCGGAGCCCAGTTCTGCGAGGTGCGCGTCGATCGGGACACCGGCGAGGTGCGCGTGTCGCGCTGGGTCGGGGTGTTCGACGTCGGCCGGGTGATCAACGCGAAGACCGCGTCGAGCCAGCTGCGCGGCGGGATCGTGATGGGCATCGGCATGGCACTGGCCGAGGAGACCCTGGTCGACCCGCGCACGGGCCGGATCATGAACCCGAGCCTCGCCGAGTACCACGTCCCGGTGCACGCCGACATCCCGCCGATCGACGTCAGCTACCTCGACGACCCGGACCCGACGATGCCGCTCGGCCTGATCGGCGTGGGCGAAGTGGGCATCACCGGCGTCGCGGGAGCGATCGCGAACGCGGTCCACCACGCGACCGGCAAGCGGGTCTACGACCTTCCCATCACCCTCGACAAGCTGCTGTGAGCGGAACGAAGCTTTCCCGGCCGGGGCGCGGGTACTGACGCACGCCGGGCGGTCACCTCGACCGGATCGGGGTGACCGCCCGGCTCCCCGGCTACCCCTCGGCCGACAGCTGGAACTCGACGCCGCCGAGGTCCTCGTCACCGGCCGACTGGGAGACGCGGACGACGAAGTCCGTGCCCGCCGCCGCTTCCGCCGCCGTGAACGTCACCGCCGTCTCCAAGCGCTCCCCCGGCTGGATCGGCAGGCCCTGCAAGGCCGCCTGCCGGCCGCCGGTGAATTCAACCTGCGTCTCCCCCACCGGACGCACGCCGGTGCCCTTCTGGCCGCTCTGGCGCCAGCGCTCGGCCAGCTCCTTGCCGAGGTCGACGACCACCTTGCCGGGACCGCCCGCGAACGGCTTGCCGGGCTGGGTGAAGAGCAGGTCGGTCCGGGTGGCCCGGTCCGCGGCCGGGTTGCCGAGCGTGAACGGGTGGGTCACCGGCTTGCCCGGCGTCAGCTGGATCGTGTCCACGTTGTGCCACGCGATGTTGTTGTTGTTCCGCGTGTTGTCCAGCGTGTTCGAGCCGGTCGGCTCGGGGGAGGTCATCGGGTCGGTCGCGGAGATCCACCGGGCGAGCAGGCAGAAGTGGCCCGGACCGGGCACCGACGGCCACTTGATCGCCACCTGGGTGGTGCCCGGCGCCACGGTCACCGTCGGCGAGGACCCGATCGGGGTCCAGTCCATCGGCCACAGCGCCGCCCCGCCCTGCGCGGTGTAGTAGACCTCGACGTGGCCGGTCGACGCGCCGGATCCGCCCGGGCCCGGGTTGTTCAGCGTCACGACCACGTAGCTCGTCCCGCCGACGACCGGGGTGGTCGCCGCGCACGGCGGCGGTGTCGCGCACACCTTGATGTCCGGGCTCGTCCAGATCGGGTTCAGGCCGTGCGGCGCGACGCCGGTGTCGGCCGGCGCGTCCTTGATGAACACGTCGGTCTTGCGGCAGTTCTTGAGCGCGTCGAGGATCGCCGCGCCCGCACCCGCGCCGCTGGCCGGGGTCGCCGTGTACGTGCCGCCGGTGGTGGTGGCGTAGTCCTGCATGATCGGCGAGATGCCGGGCAGCGCGGTCGTCTGGACGTAGACGGCCGAAACCTTGATGCCCTTGGTCGCCGCCTCCACCGCCCGCTGGTGGGCGTTGGCCTGGTCGGCCGCGGTGAAGGTGTCGTCGAAGCCACCCGGGTGGGCGTCGGTCACCAGGATGACCATCTTCGTCGCGTGGGACCGCCAGGTCCCGGAGAAGTCGCCGGTCTGCGGGCGCCCGGTGGCGGGCAGGTTGTTGACGGCGGTGTTGACCGCTTCGTCGGACGCTTCGGGCTCTCCGGCGCCGCCCGCCGCGGTCAGCGCGGTGATCTGCGGGCTGACCGCGGCCAGGTTGAGCGGCGCGAGGTCGGTCCGCACCGTCACGTCGTCCTTGAACGTCACGAGGCCGAGCTGGTAGTCGTTGCCGGAATTGGCTTGCACGGCCGTGGCGATGTTGCCCAGCTCGCTCTTGATGTTGGTCAGCGCCGGGCCCATGCTGCCGGTGTCGTCGACGACGAACGTGACGTCGAGCGGCCCGCACCGCGAGTTGGGCGCCGGCGCGACGGCCGCCGCCGCGGGGACCACGGGCAGGAACGCGGCCGCGGCGGCGAACGCGAGCGCGGCGGTCAACGGTCTGCGGCGCCGAGGCCGCGATCTGGTGCTCATCCGGTTTCCCCTCACACGAATCGGAACAGGAACTGGCGGACCGAGCGTCACCGCGACCGGTTGTGAACCGGTTGTCGCGGCCGCCGCGGATCGGCTGGTTGGCTGTTTTCGCCCTCCTCCGTGCTGGTTACGCTCGCTGAGCGGTCGTGCCGCGCGGGAAGGAGCTGGGGTGTCCCAACCCGGTGAGCTGCGTGTGCTGGGGCCGGTCGAAGCGGTCGGCCCGGCCGGACCCGCGACCCTGCACGGGACGCGGCAGCGGGTCGTGCTCGGGGTGCTGGCGCTGCACGCGGGCACCGTGCTGCCGATCCCGCGGCTGGTCGACGTCCTGTGGGGCGAAGACCCGCCGCGCACCGCGGTCAAGACGCTGCACAGCCACGTCGCGCGGCTGCGCCAGGCGCTGGAAGGCTGCGGGTTCCCGGGCGTCCTGGTCACCCGCGAGCCGGGCTACCTGCTGACCGTCCCGCCGGGGACGGTCGACGCGTACCGCTTCGAGCAGCAGGTCCGCGCGGGCGCGGCCGACCTCGCGGCCGGCGCCGTCGAGCGGGCGGCGACCACCCTGCGCGCGGCGGTCACCCTTTGGCGCGGGGACGCCTTCGCCGACGCGGCGCCGTCCGGCTGGGGCCGGCGCGAGGTCGACCGGCTGCACGAACTGCGGCTGGGCGCGATGGAAGACCTCTGGGACGCCGAACTGCGGCTGGGCCACCACGAACAGGCCGTCCACGAGCTGCCCCGGCTGCTCGCCGCCGCCCCGACCCGGGAACGGCTGACCGGGCTGCACATGCTCGCGCTCTACCGTTGCGGGCGGCACACCGACGCGCTCGACGCCTTCCAGCGGCTGCGGCGGCGGCTCGCCGACGAGCTCGGCGTCGACCCCGGCCCCGAACTCCTGGCCCGGCACACGGCGATCCTGCGGCGGGACCCCGCCCTGGACCTCCGCCCGGCCGTGACCGGGCCCTCGCAGCTGCCCGCGGGCGTCGGGTACTTCACCGGACGCGAAGCCGAACTCGCGGCGCTCGACGCCGTGCTCGACGAGCCGGAACGGCCGGTGGTGGTGCTCTCCGGCGCGGCGGGCATGGGCAAGACCGCGCTGGCGCTGCACTGGGCGCACCGGGTCGCGGCCCGCTTCCCGGACGGCCGGCTGTTCCTCGACCTGCGCGGCGAGGACCCGGACGAGCCGCTGCCGGGTCCCCTGGCGCTGACGCACCTGCTGCGCGGTCTCGACGTGCCCGAAGAGAACATCCCGGGCGACCAGGCCGGACGGGCCGCGCTGTACCGGTCGCTGCTGCACGGACGCCGGTGCCTGGTCGTGGTGGACAACGTCGCCGGCCTCGAGGACGTCCTGCCGCTGATCCCGGGCACCGGCCCGGCCCTGCTGGTCGTCACCAGCCGGCAGCACCTCGCCGCGCTGGGCACCCGCCACGCCGTGCGCCCGATCGCCCTGGACGCCTTCGGGCACGCCGAGTCCGTCGCGCTGCTGGACCGGGTGCTGGGCGCCGAGCGGGTGCGGCGCGAGCGGGGCCCGGCCGCGCGGGTGGCGCGGCTGTGCGGCGGGATGCCGCTGGCGTTGCGCATCGCGGCCGCTCGGCTGGTGGGCGCGCCCAGGCGGCCGATCGCCGAGCTCGCCGCCGAGCTGGCCGGCGCCGGACGGCTGGAAACCCTGGCGGTGGAAGGGGATTCCCGCACGGTCCGGGCGGTGTTCGCCACGGCCTACCGGCCGCTGGCCGCCGCGCAGGCCCGGTTCTTCCGCCGGGCCGCCCTCGGGCCCGGGGCCACGTTCAGCGCCGCGCTCGGTGCCGCGCTCTGCGAAGTGCCGGGCGCCGACGGCGACCGCGCCGCGGCCGGGCTCGCCGCCGCGCACCTCGTCACGGCGGCCGGCGCGGGCCGGTTCCGGTTCCACGACCTGATCCGCGAGTTCGCGCGGCAGTGCGCGCGGGCCGACGAGCCGCCGGCCGCCCGTGCGGAGATCGCCGACCGGCTCGTCGACTGGTACCTGGTGGCCGCGGCGGCGGCGAACCGGGCCATCGACCCGAACCGCGACCTGGTCACGCCGTCACCGCGGTTCCCCGCGCCGGACGTGCCGGTCGGCACCGACCGGCACGCCGCGCTGACCTTCCTCACCGCCGAGCGCGACAACCTGCTGCCCGTCGTGCGGTTCGCCCGCGAACACGGCCGCGCCGAGGCCGCGTGGCAGCTGACGTACCTGCTCACCAGCTTCTACGACACGGCCGGGCACTGGCACACCCGCGTCGAGCTGTGCCGCGAGGGCGCCGCCGCCGCGACCGGGCTCGGCGACCCCCTGGCCGAGGCGGAAATGCTGCGAGCGCTGGGCGTCGCGTATTTCATGACCCGGCGGCTGCCGGAGGCCCTGGAAACCAACGCGGCCGCGCTGCGGACGGCTCAGGCCGCCGGGGACGTCCAGGGCGAGGGGCACATCCACAACAACACCGCCAACGCCTACGCCGAACTGCGCCGCTTCGACGAAGCCATCGCCGCGCACCGGCTCGCGGTGGCCCGCAACGCCGCGGCCGGCAACGACCTCGGGCACGCGCTGTCCCAGCGCAACCTCGGCCACACCTACGTCCGGATGGGCCGCGCCGAGGAAAGCCTGGCCCCGCTGACGGCGGCGCTGACGACGTTCCGCGCCCTGGGCAACGCCCGGCTGGAAGCCGCCACGCTCGACACGCTCGGCGAAGCTCACCTGCAGCGCGGGGACCACGGGGCGGCGCTGGCGCACCTCCGTGCGGCGCTCGCGGTCAGCCGGGTGCTCGGCGACCGCTGGCTGGAGTGGGAGTCGCTGCTCGACACCGGCCGGGTCCACCTGGACCGAGGCGACTTCGCCACCGCGTCGGACCACTTCGGGCAGGCCCTCGACCTCAGCCGCGACGTCGGCGACCGGCACGGCGAGGCGGCCGCGCTGGAGCACCTCGGGCGGGCCCGGCTCGGGGCGGGCGACCTGGCCGCCGCGCGCGAGCACCTGGAACGGGCGCTGGCCGTGCGGGCCACGGTGCCCGACGGCTACGAGCAGGCGCACCTGCACCGCGACCTCGGCGACCTGGAGGCGCGGCTCGGCCGGCCCGCGGAAGCGGCCCGGCAGTGGGCCGCGGCCGCCGCGTTGTACTCCCAGGCCAACGCGACGGCCGAGGCCCGCGAGCTGGCTAACCGCCGGGCTTGATCGTCACCTCCGTCCGCGCGTTCCCCAGCGTGCCCGCCGACGGGGCGAACAGCTCCAGCACGAACCGGGACTCGGCCTGGCCGGGATTGCCGTCCAGCAGCTTGACGACCGCGCTGCCGCCGGACGCGCCGGCCGGGATCGTCACCAAGGCGTCCTTGACCGGCACGTACGCCGGTTCGCCGGTGCCGAGGGCCGAGGTCCGGTAGTGCACGGTGACCGGCGCCTTGGCCGGGCCGCCGCCGATCCCCACCCCGACCGTGCAGACGTGCCAGCAGATCTTGCCGCCGTCGGTGGAGACCACGATCGGGAGCGCGACGGCCCCGTCGTCGTCGAGGATCCCGCCCACGGCCGAATCGTCGGCCGGCACCAGCCCGACCGGATCGAACAGGCGCAGCAGGAACGGCTCGTCCGGCTCCCCGGCGGCGTCCTTGACGACCTGGACGGCGACGGTGCGCGAGCTGAAGTCACCGGCCCAGCTCAGCTGTCCCTCGACGGGGACGTAGTCGGCCGGGCCGGTCGCGCCGGGCGAGCCGTCCTCGGTCCGGTAGGAGACCGACCCGGTCGGCGCGCACCCCGCGGCCGCCGTGACGGACACGGTGAACGCGAAGGTGGTGTAGGCCGGGCTGCGCTCCCCGAAGGCCGGGGTGCCCTCGTAGAGCGTCCGGTCGGCGACCGCCACCGAAGCGGGCCCGCAGCCATGGGCCACCGCGCCCGCGGGCACCGCCGTTCCCAGGCCGAGCAGGAGCACGACCAGTGCGAGCACCGCTGTTCTCATCGGAGTCCCCCTTGCGTCCGGGCCCGCGGTGGAGCGCGCCACCCGGCATGCCTACCGCGCCCCGGTTGCAACTGGGTTGTGACCGGGCGCGGGGTTGTATGCGCGAGGACGCCCATACCGGCGGATCGACCGTCCTGGCGATCCCGGCCCGGGACTTCGCTGTCCTCGAACTCGCCCGGCACCAAGCCGCCGACCCCGGATCGCCGCGGAAACCCTCGCCACCCCGATCGGCTGATCCGGGCATCCGCCGTGCCGGAGCCGGCTCGATGGACGCCGTGTCGTCGTGGGCAGTTCGTCTGTCAGGATGCCGAGATGCCACCTCGTGCGCATGTGGTCGATCCCGGTGATCTCGCCCGCTGGTGCCGGGAGCAGTTGGGCAGCTCGCCGGTGGAAGAAATATTCCGGTCCGGGCACTTGTCCGCGGTTTTCGGGCTCCGGCTGGCCGATGGCCGTGGTGTCGTGGTCAAGGTTCGTCCGGCCGCGCCGCGGCTGGTGGGGTGTGTCGAGGTCCAGCGTCGCCTGTTCCGGGCCGGTTACCCCTGCCCCGAGCCGCTCACCGGCGTCGCTCCCTTCGGGGACGACGTCGCCACCGCGGAGGTCTGGGTCCCCGGCGGCGCCGTGCTGCCGAGCGCCGACCGCGCGGCCGCCGCCTTCGCCGGGGCGTTCGCGCGGCTGATCCGGCTGGCCCCCAGTCCCGTCGAGATGCCCCCGCTCACGCCGCCACCGTCGTGGGCGGCCTGGAACCACGCCGGGGACGGCCTGTGGCCGCGGTCGGAGGACGCCGATGCCGACCTCGACGAGGTGCGCGGCGCGGAGTGGATCGACGACGCCGGACGTCGTGCTCGCGACCGGTTGCGGATCGGCGGCACCGGCGGTGTGATCGGCCACTGCGACTGGCTGGCAGGCAACCTGCGCTGGAGCGAAGACGCGCTGCTGGTGGCGCACGACTGGGACAGTGTGATCGTGGACGGCGAAGACGTCCTCGCCGGTTTCGCCGCCGCGCTGTACTCGACCGTCGACGCGGACAAGCTCGCCACCGTCGAGGACACACGGCGATTCCTCGTCGCGTACGGCCATGCGCGTGGCCGGGACCTCGGCACCGACGAACTGCACCGCGCGTGGGCGGCCGGCGTGTAGACCAGGGCCTACGACGCCAAGTTCCAGCACGCGGCCGGGCAGCCCGTCACCTCGCTGTCGGAGGACGAGGCCCGCGAACGCCTCCGTCGTGCCGGCGCCTAGTGAAGAGCGTCACGGGCCGTTGAACGTGCGCTCCCGGGTCCGGCCGTCGGCGCTGTCGCCGAAGAGGCGGGCGTCCTGACCGGGCGCGTGATCCGCGGCCTTCGGGGCCGGAGGCGCCTGCAGTTGTTCCGTGCGCAGGCGCGGCAAAGCGTACGGATGGGCCCGGCGGACCCACTGCACGAGCTGTTCGCGGACCAGGCAGCGCAGGTCGAACAGCGTCGGCGCGTCGGCCGCGCTCACCAGCGCACGCACCCGGATCAGGGTGTTGACCGCGTCGGTCACCTGCAGCACGCTGACCCGGCCGTCCCAGAGGTCGGTGTCACCGAGGATCCGGCGGAGCTCCTCGCGCATCTCCTCCACCGGGACCGACCAGTCCAGATCCAGCTCCACCGTGCCGAGGAGCGCCGCTTCCCGGCGGGTCCAGTTCTCGAACGGCTGGGACATGAAGTAGGAGGTGGGCATCACGAGCCGGCGGTCGTCCCACAGGTGGATCACCAGGTACGTCAACGTGATGTCCTCGATGCGGCCCCACTCGTTCTCCACGATCACCACGTCGTCGAGCCGGATCGCGTCGCTGAACGCGATCTGGATCCCGGCGAACACGTTGCCGAGCAGGGATTGCGCGGCGAGCGCCGCCACCGCGCCCACCACGCCGGCCGAGGCGAGCAGGCTGGTGCCCGCGGCGCGCGCCGCCGGGAAGGTCATCAGCATCGCGCCGAACGCGAGCAGCGCGACCCCGGCCACGGTGATCCGGCGGACCAGGGTGACCTGCGTCTGCAAGCGGCGGGCGTGCCGGTTGTCCGGGACGTCGACCCGCAGCCTCGACAGCGCGGCCCGCTCGGCCGACGTGAGGACCCCGGCGACGAGCCACCCGCCGACCCCGATCAGCGCCAACCCCAGCCCGTGGGTCACCGGCCCCCGCCAGGGCCCGTCCGGGAGGCCGAACGTGCACGCGCTGCGCACCGCGACCACCCCGGCGAACCACAGGAACGGCCGATGGGCGTGCACCGTCAACTCGGCCAGGACCGCGGAACGCCGTCCCAGCCGCCGGATCACCCGCCGGAAGAGGTGCTCGGCGATGAGGAAGAGACCGAACGCCGACGCCGCGACGACCACCGCGGACACCAGCCGTCCCCATCCGTCGGACACACTTCTCCCTCCTGCGCACCTCCTGTTCCTCATACCCACAGCCGTCACGTGCTGACACAGTGGCCGTTCTCACAGCCGCGGAGAGGCGCCTGAGCACCGACCGGGCAGGGCTTTGCCGCCCGGCCGCGAGCCCGGTGCGGATCAGTTCCGGTTCCACTGCTGGTTGGCGCCGTGGTTGCAGGTCCAGACGATCACCTTGGTGCCGTTGGCCGTTCCGGCACCGGACGCGTCCAGGCACAGTCCGCTTTGGACGTTCGTGATCGTGCCGTCGGCGTTGGCGGTCCACTGCTGGGCCGTCCCGCCGGCACAGTCGCCGATGACCGCCTTCGCGCCCGGCGAGGTACCGTCGGCGCCGAGGCACTTGCTGCCGTAGACCTGCAGCTGCTTGCCGGCGGTGGTCTTCCACCGCTGGTTGTCGCCGCTGTTGCAGTCCCACAGCGCCACCTGCGTGCCGTTCGACTGGGCCTGGCCCGGCACGTCCAGGCACCGGCCGGCGTTGGCGTTGACCAGCCGGGACGTCTCCGGGGGCGGCTGCGTCCCGCCCGGCGGGCCGAGCGGGCAGCTCGCCTGGTACTTCGAGATCCCCCGCAGGTCGGACAGGGAGGGGCACAGGAACGACGAGTACCGGGTGTCGGCGTCCATGAACACCTTCAGCCACACCATCATCACCCGGGCGAAGGCGCCGGAATTGCCGCCACCGCCGCCGGCGGCGAAGCCGTGGCCTTCACCGGCGATCTCCGGGTAGGCGCGCTGGGTGGTCGCCGGGATGGTGGCGTAGGCGCTCGCGAGGTACGACGGGGTGACCGTGGTGTCGGTCTGGCCGCCGAACAGCACGGTGGGGATCCTGATGCCGGACAGGTTTCCGTTGGGCACGTACGGGGCCATGCCGACGGCGGTCAGCAGCGATGGCCGGCGCGTACCGGCGACCAGTGCGCCACCGCCGCCCATCGAGTGGCCTCCCACCGCCAACCGGTTCCGGTCGACCCGGTCCCGCACCGGGCTGCTCGTCACCAGCCAGTCCAGCGCGGCGAGCAGCTGGTCCGCGCGGGCGTCGGCGTAGTCGTCGAGGCTGTTCGTCTCGATGCCGACCACGACGAACCCGAAGGAGGCCAGCCGCGGGCCCAGCCACGCGTACCACCGCCACTCCGTGCCGTAGCCCGGCGCGATCGCGATGGCGCCGAAGGTGCCGGCGGTCGTGTCCGTCGGGTAGTACACGACCCCGCCGCCGAGACCGTTGCCCTTGGGCACGGTCGTCTGCGCCGTGGCGAACGTGCCGCGGTCCGCCGCGACACCGGCCGGAGTGGGATCCGGTCCCCGCTGGTAAGGGTTGTCGGCCGCCGACGCGGCGGTCGTCAGCCCGAGCACGACCCCGAGCACGGCCAGGAGCACAGCGCCGCGTCGCCACATGCCGGTGCCCTCCCTCTCGCGCGAGCCGGTCACCGCGCGGCCGTGGCCGAGCCCGGGCCGGTCCACTTCTGGTTCTGGCCGCCGCTGCAGGTGCCCAGCCGCACGGCGGTCCCGTTGGCGGTCGAGCCGGCCGCGACCTCCAGGCAGAGCCCGGACTGGGTGCCGGTGACCGTGCCGTCGGCGTTGCTCCGCCACTTCTGGTTGGTCCCGCCGTGGCACGCCCAGATGATCACCGCCGTGCCCGCGCTGGTGCCGCCCCCTTCGGCGTCGAGGCAGCGCAGCGTGTCTCCGGAGTAGACGGTCAGTTCGGCGGCGTCCGTCGCGGTCCACGTCTGGTTCGCCCCGCCGTTGCAGTCCCACAGCTGCAACCGGGTGCCCTGCGTCGTCGACCGGGCCGGCACGTCGAGACACCGCCCGGCGGCGGCCGAGCGCACCGGACCGCTGCGGGTTGTGGTGCCGCCGCCGTTGTCGAGGCCGAGGAAGGAAATCGCGTACGCGAGCATCCCGGCCTGCGGCAGGGTGTGCCCGGTGCCCGCGATGACGACGCCTTCCACGGTGGCGCGGGTGCCGATGTCGCCGTAGCGGGTCCGCGTCCAGGACGCCTGCGGGTGGTCGGTGAAGGACGGTGTCGTGGTCAGCGAGTGCAGGGCGGTCCACTGCTTCAGCTCTTCACCGAAGTTGCGGTACGCCAGGGTGGTGTCCTGGTCACCGTGCCACAGCTGCATCCTCGGGTAGGCGCCGGTGTAGCCGGGGTACATGGCGTGGGCCTGGTCGGCCCACTGCTGCGCCGTCTTGACGACGTTCCCGCCGGCGCACTGGCTGTTCCACAGCGAGCCATCCGTGGTCGCGAAGCACTCGGCGGGCACGCCGGAGTACGCGGACCCGGCGGAGAACACGTCGGGGTACTCGGCGGCCAGGACGTTCGTCATCATGGCCCCCGAAGAGAAGCCGCTGACCACGATGCGGCCCGGGTCCACGTTGTAGCGCTGGCGCGCCCAGGCCACCATCGACATGATGCCGGTGGAGTCACTGCCGCCGTTGCGGGTCAGGCCCGCCTTCGTCGACACGTCGAAGCAGTGCCCGTCGCGGGTGGCCTCGGGCACGACGATGACGTAGCCGTACCGGTCGGCCGCCGTCGCGAAGTCGTGCCCGTTGCCGTTGAAGATCCCGCCGGCCGAACCACCGCAGTAGTGCACCAGCACGAGCAGCGCCGGTTTCGCCGCCACCGCGTCGGGCACGTACACGTACATGCCGAGGTTGGTCGGGTTGGCACCGAAGTCGGTGACTCTGGTCAAGGTGGCGGCCGCGGCCGTACCGGTGGTCAGGAACGTGACGGCCAGAGGCAGCATCAGAATTAGCGCCAGCAGCCCGCGGATCACCCGTTTCATCGCTTCCTCCGCCGTCGTCGCCGGAGCCACTGCTCGGCGGATCGCCGGAAGCGGCCTTCTCGGGTCAGGTCCGACTCGCGATTTCGGACGGGCTGGGGTAATCCCCTTCAGGAATGCGGCTGCTGTGCGCCGTGAATTCGTCCGATTGCCGAACCAGAGAGACGGGATTCACGATAAGAGCGCCCGACGGCGAGGTCAATGATCACTCGATCCGCCGGTGAAAGTTACTTTCCCGGCCCGATTCCGTGCCCAGCCGAATTCGGGTCGCAGTGGTACCGGGTCCGGCGTGGTCCGCCGCGCGGTCCGGGGAATGAGGCTGACCGACGACCTCGGGCCGGTTTCCGGGCAAGGGTGGGGTCACCGACCAGTCACGGCTTTGGCGGGGACCAGGTAAGGCCGCTTCCCCTTGACCCCGGCCGGAAACAGCAGGGCCAGCTGCTCACCGGTCCCCGCCACCCGTACCTCCCGGCGCGGCCGGTCGGCCAGCTGGGCAACGCCGTACGCGTGCGCGGCGCGGGCCTCGATGGTGGGGCCGTCACGGTAGCTGATCCGCAGGTCCGGCGGGCGGTGGTCGGCGGCGGTCAGGCGCCGGTGCGGGGCGATCGTGACCTCCGCCGGGTACCAGCCCGTGCGGCGGGCGGCGGCCAGGCGCCGGGCCCAGCTGATCCGGCGGAGCACCGCGACCGGGACCAGCACGACCCCGGCGATGAGCATCCAGATGCCGACACTGGCCGTGGCCCGGTCCTCGTTGGGTTCCTCGGCGGTGCGGACCCGGGCCGGCCGGCCGGGGTCGGTCGCGACCAGGACGTGGTCGCCGACCGCGTAACGGCGGTCGGAAGTCTTATTGATCCAAACCCGCTTCCGGACGCCACCGATCACGTAACCGACTTCGATGTACGTCCAGGTCCTCGGCTGCCGGACGGCGAGAACGGTGCCGTCACTGTGCACGCCCGTGCGCAGCAACAGGTCGGCGGCCCGGTCCTGCGCGTTCTGCACCGCGAAGAATCCCCCGACCAGGGCCGCGGCGGCCAGCAGCGCGAACGTCCAGCGCCGCCCGCCGGCCCGCAGCCGCCGCAGTCCCGGCGCGGCGGCCTCCGGATCCGGAGGGCCGGCGGGCAACCCCCGGTCGCGCTCGGCGACAACGGGCCCGGCCGACGGCGAGAGCGGTGGTGAAGAAGCCGATAGACGACGCCGAGCCGGTCTGCCGAACGCGTGCTCCCCAGTCGCCATCGCGCCATCGTAGAACGGTTTCCGGCCGCGGAACGCCGCCCGTGACGCAACCGGGACGCCCACCGGTCAAGCAGCTGGTGCGGTGTTCCAGAACGACGCCCACGGATCGATGGGCACCACGTCCGTGATCCGTCCGCGGTCGTCGAGCAGGCAGCCCATTCGCTTGGCGGCACGAAGTGTCACGGCACGGTCGGTGAGCGTGAGGGCGGGGAGTTTCCCGGCGAGTTCCGCTTCCAGGCGCTGGACGTCGCCGAGGGAGCGCAGCCACAGGGTCAGCACGAGGTTGTCCGCTCCGGTGGTGGCCGCGCACAGGCGGACTTCCGGCAGGCCGGTCAACGCGGTGGCGGTCCGGTCCAGTTCGTCCGGTGGTACGCGGGCCCAGAACGTCGCGGCCACCGGCCATCCGGTGATGGGCTGGGCGACCTCGCAGCGCAGGGACAGCAGTCCGCCGTCGATCATCTCGGTGAGGCGGCGGCGGACGGTGGAGCCGCTTTTCCCCGTGCGGGCCGCGATGTCGGCCGCCGGGCTTCGGCCGTCCGCCATGGCGCGCAGCACGGCCCGGTGGTGGTCCTTCCACACGGGCCGGTTGGCGGTCGCCGGTGGGGCGTACCCCGGCCGCTTCGGGGACAGCGCATCGAGCCGCCAGTGGTTGCCCTCGCCGTAGACGGTGGTGATCGCGTGGGTGCGCGTCCCGCGCACTCCCGGAAGGTGCTGGAGCTTTTCGAGAACGAGCCGGGACAGCGTCACCAGATCGGGAGTCAGCACGGTGAGGAACAGGTCCCGGCCGCTGCTGACGATCGAGATCGAGGCGATCTGCGGGACCCGGGACAGCACCGCCACGGCGTGCGCCCGGGCGGTCGGCTCGAGATCCAGTTCGACGAACGCGTTGCAGTGGTCCTTCGCCCACAGCCGGACTTCGGGATAGGCGGTGACCCGGGCGGATCCGGCGTCGACGAGTGCCTGCCAGCGCCGCGTCGCGGTACCGGGGTCGACGCCGAGCACCTGGCCGATCTCGTGCCACGTCGCGCGGGGTGCGGCCTGCAGCGCGTGCACGAGCTTGAGGTCCAGCTCGTCCGGGATGAGCACATCCTGCATACACGACCGTCCAGGTGAGCGAAATCGGGGATTTGGCCCGTCATCGTGGCATCCGCCGCGATTCTCGGCAAGCACCCCCGCGATGCCCGAGGAGGCCGCCCGATGTCCGTGCTCGAAGACGCCACCGCGATCCGCGACGATCTGATCCGGCTACGCCGCCGGCTGCACGCCGAACCCGAAATCGGCCTGCACCTGCCACGTACTCAGGAAAAGGTGCTCACCGCGCTCGACGGGCTGCCGCTGGAGGTGTCGCTCGGCAAAGCGCTGAGCTCCGTGACCGCGGTGCTGCGGGCGAACCGGGCAGGCCCGGTCGTGTTGCTGCGCGCGGACATGGACGCGCTGCCCGTGCAGGAGCGCACCGGCCTCGACTACGCCTCCCGCGTCGACGGGGTCATGCACGCCTGCGGGCACGACCTGCACACCGCCATGCTGGCCGGCGCCGCCCAGCTGCTCGTGGCGAGGCGGGACGAGCTGCCCGGAGACGTGGTCTTCATGTTCCAGCCCGGCGAAGAGGGCTGGGACGGCTCGGCCGCGATGATCGCCGAAGGCGTGCTGGACGCCGCGGGAAAGCCACCGGACGCGGCGTACGCGCTGCACGTGTTCAGTGCCGCGGTGCCGCACGGCGTGTTCACGGCCCGCCCCGGCACCACCATGGCGGCCTCCGACGGGCTCGAAGTCACCGTCGTCGGCTCCGGCGGGCACGGCGCCCGGCCGCACCGCGCGCACGACCCGGTCCCGGTGATCTGCGAGATCGTCACGGCCCTGCAGACCCTGGTCACCCGCCAAGCCGACATCTTCGACCCGGTGGTCCTGACCGTGGGCTCGCTGCACGCCGGAACGCGGCGCAACGTCATCCCGGACACGGCGAGGTTCGAAGCGACCGTGCGCACGTTCTCCGCGGCCGCCAAAGCCCGGTTCGCAGACGCCGCCGTCACCTTGGCCGAGTCCATCGCCAGGGCGCACGGCCTGCGAGCCGAGGTGACCTACCTCGACGGATATCCCCTGACCGTCAACGACCCGCGCGAGACGGCGTTCGCCGCCGGCACCATCGGCGAGGTTCTCGGCGGGCACCGGTTCCACCACCGGGCCGATCCGCTGCCGGGCGGGGAGGACTTTTCCCGCGTCCTGCAACGGATCCCCGGCGCCTTCGTCCTGCTCGGCGCGGGCGACGGCACCACGGACAACCATTCCCCGCGCGCCGAGTTCGACGACTCGGTCCTGCCGGACGGCGCCGCCGTGCTCGCGGAACTGGCCCTGCGCCGAGGACGGAGCACGCTGTCGTGATCGTGCTGGGACTGGTGCTGGCCGGTGGCACCGCCCTGGTGATCGCCGGAATCGCCCAAGGCCGACCCGGCACGGCGATCTTCGGTGGCGTCGTGCTGGCTTTCCTCCTGTGGGGTCTCGCCGCCGGCGGCCCCGGCGATGACGACGACTGCGGAGAGGCCTAACCACGCCGTCGGTCTCAGCGTTTTCACGGCGCCGTCACGGAAAGGTTCGGCGCCGTCCGTCGTGTGGAAGGTTTCGTGGACGACCCGCTGACCCGGCGCCGCCTGTTCGGGGCGGCGCTGGGCGCGTGTCAGCGGCGTTGACGGTGATCGCCTCGGCGGTCCGCGCCGGGCCGGCCAGGCAGCGGCCGGGCGAAGTCGAGGCGCTCACCGGCCTGGCCGCCGCCGGTTGCCAGGCGGAACCCGCCGAAGAGGCCGTTGTCCTCGCCCGGCGCAGGCAAGCCCTTGCGGGCGACGAGCGTGGGAAGCGTGAGCACCTGCGCTCGGCACGCGACGGGTTCGCGGAACGTGACGCGGTCGCCGGGATCGCACGAACGTGTGGGTCCCGATCCGCCGGTGGGTGGGTTACATTGAGCGCCCGACGAGAGGGGGATGTGTGGCCGTGTTCAGCCGGGCGTTCCACGGGCGCCGCGAGCAAGACGCCGCCCTGCCGCCGGGTCAGTACCTCACCGAGGACTTCCCCGTCCTCTCGGCCGGGCCGACCCCGCCGGTGCCGACCGGCGACTGGTCGTTCACGATCACCGCCGAGAGCGGCGAGCGGCATTCCTGGACCTGGGCCGAGCTGATGGCGCTGCCCGCCGAGGAGCCGACCGTCGACATCCACTGCGTCACCCGCTGGTCGAAGCTCGGCACGACGTGGCGCGGGGTGTCGCTCGACGTGCTGCTCGAGAACGTCGAGACCGCCGCGGATTACGTGCTGGCGCACAGCCACGGCGGCTACACCACCAACCTGCCGCTGGAGGACGTGCTCGACGGCAAGGCCTGGCTCGCCTTCGAGTTCGAGGGCGAGCCCTTGGAGCCGGTGCACGGCGGGCCCGTCCGGCTGCTCGTGCCGCACCTGTACTTCTGGAAGTCGGCCAAGTGGATCAGCGGGCTGCGGCTGCTGCTCGACGACCAGCCCGGGTTCTGGGAAGAGCTCGGCTACCACAACTACGGAGACCCGTGGCGGGAACAGCGCTACGACGGCGACTAGGCCACCGCCGGCTGACCGCCCGGCTCGTCGGGATCCGCGACGAGACGGCCACCGCGCGCACCCTCAGGTTCGCCGTGCCGGGTTGGCCGGGACACCTCGCCGGGCAGCACGCCGACCTCCGGCTGACGGCCGAGGACGGCTACACCGCGCAGCGCAGCTACTCGCTGTCCGCCCCCGCCGACGGCGAGTTCGTCGAGCTGACCGTGCAGCTGGTCCCCGACGGCGAGGTCTCGCCGTACCTCGTGCGCGACATCGAGGTCGGGGACGTCGTCGAGCTGCTCGGCCCGCTCGGCGGCTGGTTCGTGTGGCGGCCGGAGCAACCCGGCCCGGTGCTGCTGGTCGGCGGCGGTTCGGGGATCGCCCCGCTGATGGCCATGCTGCGCGCCCGCCCGGCGGCGAGCCCGCCGTTCCGGCTGCTCTACTCGGTCCGGACCCCGGCGGACACCTACTTCGCCGGCGAGCTGGGCGGGCCGGAGGTGACCGTGTTGTACACGCGGGAGGCGCCGGACGGCGTCGAGCGCAAGCCGCACCGGATCGACGCGGCGGACCTGGCGGCGCACGGGCTGCCGGCCGCGGACGAGCCGACCTGTTACGTGTGCGGGCCGACGTCGTTCGTCGAAACGGTCACGGGTTTGCTGATCGACGCCGGCCACGACCCGGCTCGCGTCCGCGCCGAACGCTTCGGAGGCTGAGATGACCGACGGACACCTCGACGGCAACGTCCTGGCCGGGCCGCTGAGCAGCGTGTTCACCACCGAGGTGACCACCGCGGTCGCGGCGTGCGCGGGCTGCGGCCGATCCGGCCCCCTCGCCTCGGCACGCGTGTACGGCGCACCGATGGGTTACGTCGCCCGGTGCCCCGGCTGCGACCAGGTCCTGCTCCGCTACGCCGAAGCCCCGGCCGGCACCACGCTCGACATGCGCGGGATCGCCACACTGCGCCTGACCACGCCGGACTGACGCGGCCGTCGCCCCCGAGCGCGCTCGACGTTTCGGGCCGAGGACGGACTGTCCGAACGACGTCAGCCCACCTGGTCGGCTTCCCGGCGTTCGTGGCGGAGAGACTCCTCGAGGGCCAGCGCCGGGTTCACGACGAGCTCGCCGGCCAGCGCGGCCCGCACCGTCAGGTATTCGCGCACCGCGCCGACATCGTGCACCCGCAGTAGGTGGCCGCCGGCGTCCGTGCAGTAGCCGATGGCGGCCAGGGTGCCCGCCAGCCGGCGGTTCGGCCGCCGGTCGGTCAGGGCGCCGATGAAGTCCTTGCGGGACACCGCCATGAGGAGCGGCCGGCCCAGTGCGTGCAGGTCGCTCAGGTGCCGCAGGACCTCGACGGTCTGGCTCGGGGTCTTCGAAAAGTCCGGGCCCGGGTCGAGGATCAGGGCTTCCTCGGGCACTCCGCGGTCCATCGCGAGCTTCATCCGGTCCGCGAGGAACGTGACGACGTCGTCGGTGATGTCCCGGTACAGCCCGGGATCCTGCAGGCGTTGTTTCGGGGCGGCACGGGTGTGCATCAGGACGAGGGCCGCGCCCGTCCTCGCGCACACGTCCGCCAGCCTCGGATCGCGCAGCCCGCTGACGTCGTTGACCAGGACCGCGCCGGCCGCGATGGCCGCTTCGGCGACCTCGGGCTTGTAGGTGTCCACGGAGACCAGGGCGCCCAGCTCACGGGTGATCCGCTCGATCACCGGCACCACCCGGTCGATCTCCTCCCGCACGGCGACTGCGGGCACGTTGGTGATCGCGGACTCGCCGCCGACGTCGATGAGGTCCGCGCCTTCGTCGAGCAGCCTCGCCGCGTGGGCGAGCTGGGCGTCGGCGGTGCCGACCAGCGCGCCGTCGGAGAACGACTCCGGTGAGGCGTTGACGACGCCCATCAGCCACGGCCGGCCGCCCAGCTCGAGCGTGCGGCCGGCCGCCGGGACCGCGAACCGGCGGATCATCAGCCGGCCCCGGACGCTTCGAACGACGTCGAGACGCTCACGTGCTCCCAGGCGTCGAGTTCGCGGCCGATCTCGGCGAGCTTGCCGCGGACCGCCCGGTGCGCGTCGGCCCCCAGCGGCAGCCGCAGCGGCGGGTCGGCCGCCTCGACGGCGGTGATGATGGCGGCGGCACCCCGCGCCGGGTCTCCCGGCTGCAGGCCGTCGAAGCGCCGCATCGTGCCGGCGAGCTCGTCGACCGAGGCGTACTCGGCCACGCGCCGCTCGGCCCGGCGCAGGCCCTTCCCCATCCAGTTGGTGCGGAACCCGCCGGGTTCGACGACCGTGACGGCGATGCCGAGCGGCTTCAGCTCGGCCATCAGAGCCTCCGACAAACCTTCCAGGGCGAACTTCGACGCGTTGTACAGCCCGAGACCGGCCTGGCCCCGGAACCCCGCGATCGAACTGATGTTGACCAGGTGGCCACCCCCGCGCGCCCGCAGGTGGGGCAGCAGGGCCTGGATCAGGCGGAGCGGGCCGAAGAAGTTGGTGTCCATCTGGTGCCGCAGTTCGTCTTCGCCGATCTCCTCGACGGCTCCGACGAGCCCGTAGCCGGCGTTGTTCACCAGGACGTCGATGTGCCCGGCCAGCCGCACCGCCTCGGCGGCCCGGTCCGCGAGCACGTCCGGCCCGTCGGTGGTGTCGAGTTCCACGGCGAACGCCCGGCCCGGGGCGAGCGCTTCGAAGGCGGCCGACTGGCGCGGGTCGCGCAGCGTTCCGACGACGACGCCCCCGCGGTCGAGGACCTGCTCGGCGAGGGCGCGGCCCAGCCCGCCCGACACGCCCGTGACCAGCCAGTTCCGCGGCCGCGCGTCCGGTGCCATCATCGCCACCTCTTCCCAGCATCAGAATAATTATCTAGCTGAATAGACGATAGAGACGGCACTTCGGGCTGTCAACGGATCCGGCGACGGGCCCGCCCGGCGCCGCGCCCGCGGACCGACCATCCGGTACGATGAGTTGACTCAATCAACTCAAGGGGGAACCGGATGACCGCCGCTCCACGAACGAGCATCGTGCGCGTCCCCAAAGCGGGCGAGATGATCGCCGCCGACCTGCGGCGCCAGATCGTCCTCGGCGAGCTCGCGAAGGACGACGTCCTGCCGTCGGAGACGGCCTTGATGGAGCAGTACGGCGTGTCGCGGCCGACGCTGCGGGAGGCGTTCCGCATCCTCGAGTCGGAGCAGCTGATCAACATCCGGCGGGGCGCGCGCGGCGGGGCGCGCGTGCTGGTGCCCGACTCCCGGGTGGCCGCCCGCTACGCCGGGCTGCTCCTGCAGTACCGCAAGGCGTCCATCGCCGACGTCTACGAAGCCCGCAGCCTCCTGGAAACCGCCGCCGTGCGCACCCTCGCGGCCAAGCGCACCGCCGCCGACCTGCAGGCGCTGACCGAGCTGGTCGAAAAGGGCGAGACGATCATCGGCAACGCGGTGGGTTACGCCGAACACGACGCGGACTTCCACGAGCTGCTGGTGAAGCTGTCGGGCAACGACACGCTCGACGTGCTCGCCGGGATGCTCTTCCACCTCATCGACGCCCACCACCGCGCCTACGCGGCCACCCAGGACGACGTGCCCGCGTTCGCCTCGGCCAAGGTGGTCCAGCGGGCGCACGTGAAGCTGCTGGACCTGATCCAGGCGAAGGACGCCGAGGGGGCCACGGAGTTCTGGCGCAAGCACCTCAAGCAGGTCAGCAACTACATGACCCGCGGCGAGGTGCCGGAGCTCATCGACATCCTGTCCTGACCCTCACGCCGGGCGGAAGGGCTCGTCCGGCCACCACGGCCAGCCCGGCGGCAGGTCCGTGCTGACCCGCCCGGGGAACTCCGGCGGCCGCTTGGCCAGGAACGACTGGATCCCCTCCACCGCGTCCGGGCCGCCGCCGAGCTCCCCCATCAGCCGCGAGTCGAGCCGGTGCGCGGCCATCGGATGGCCTTCGCCGAGCATCCGCCACATCAGCCGGCGGGACAGCGCGACCGAGACCGGCGCGGTGTTCGCGGCGATCTCGCGCGCGATGCCGACGGCGGCGGGCAGCAGTTCGTCCGGCTCGTGCACGGACCGGACGAGGCCGCCCGCGAGGGCCTCGGCGGCGTCGAAGATCCGGCCGGTGGCCACCCACTCCATCGCGCGTTGCATGCCCACGGCCCGGGGCAGGAACCAGGCCGCCGCCGATTCCGGCACGATGCCGCGGCGGGCGTAGACGAACCCGAACCGGGCGGTGGTGGCGGCGAGCCGGATGTCCATCGGCAGGGTCAGCCCGGCGCCCGCCCCGACCGCCGGGCCGTTGACCGCCGCGATCACCGGCTTGGTGCTCGCGTAGAGCCGCAACGCGACCAGGCCGCCGAGGTCCCGGTGCTCCGCGCCCGCCTCGCGGTGGTCGAACGCGCCACCGCCGGCACCCAGGTCGGCGCCCGCGCAGAAGGCCCGGCCGGCGCCGGTGACGATGATCGCCCGCACCTCGTCGTCGGCATCGGCGGCGTCCAGGACGGCGAGCAGTTCCCGCACCAGGACGGGCGTGATCGCGTTGAGCCGGGCGGGCCGGTCGAGGGTGACCGTGAGGACACCGGCGTCGAGCGCGGTCAGCAGGGTCTCGTAGCCGGGCACGGGCTCAGACGCCGAGCGCCGCGAGCAGCCGCTCGTGGTACGCCGCGGGTCCGCCGAAGAGCAGCTGGGCGGACTTGGCGCGGCGGAAGTGCAGGTGTGCCGGGTGCTCCCAGGTGAAGCCGATCCCGCCGTGCACCTGGATGTTCTCCATGGCGGCGAACAGGTAGGCCCGGGAACAGCAGGCGTGCGCCGCCGCCGCGGCCGCCGGCAGCCCGGCGGGGTCCTCGTCGTGCAGCCGGGCGGCTTCACGGGCCGCCGCCTCGGCCAGCTCGACGTGCACCAGCATGTCCGCGCACTTGTGCTTGACCGCCTGGAACGAGCCGATCGGCCGGCCGAACTGGTGGCGGGTCCGGGCGTACCCGGCGGCGGTCTGCAGCACCCGGCGCGCTCCCCCGGCCTGTTCGGCCGCGAGGCAGACGGACGCGATGTCGAGCACCGGTCCGAAGACGCACTCCCCGGCGCCGTCCTCGCCCACCCTCGTCGCCGGTGCGGCCTCGAAGGTGACCTGCGCCTGCGCGCGCGTGGCGTCCAGCGAACGCAGGGCCTCGGCACGCACCCCCGGCGCCTGCCGATCGACCGCGAACAGCGAAAGGCCCACGCCGGCCCGGGCCACCACCAGCAGCAGGTCGGCCGTGGTCCCGTCGATCACGAAGCTCTTCCGCCCGGTCAGCGACCACCGGCCGGGCGAAGTCTCCTCCGCCACCGTGGTGACCCGGCGGGCGCCCCACGAGCCGTCGGCTTCGGTCACCGCCAAAGCCGCGGTCGTCGTGCCCGCCGCGATCTCCGGCAGGTACCGCGCGCAGGCGACGTCGTCACCGGCCGCCAGGAGCGTGGTGGCGGCCAGGACGACGGAGGAGAAGAACGGCGCACACAGCAGGGCGCGGCCCATCTCTTCCAGGACGACACCGAGCTCCACCAGCCCGAAGCCGTCGCCGCCGTAGGCCTCCGGAATGGCGAGACCGGCCAGCCCCAGTTCGCCGGACAGCTGGGCCCAGACCTTGGGGTCGAACGGCGCTCCGGACTCCGTCAGCTCCCGCGCGGCCTCCTCGCCCGAAACCGCCTCGAGGAAGCCGCGCACGGTCGCGCGCAACGCGTCGAGGTCTTCCTGCGAAGTCGCTGTCGTCACGACCGGCCTCCCTGGTCCGCCACGGAATGGCGCAGCTCGCGAAACGGCGACCGGGTGTCGATCCCCGGTTCCTTCGGCAGGCCGAGCACCCGTTCCGCGAGGATGTTCTTCATGATTTCCTCGGTGCCGCCGAGGATCCGCAACGCGGGGGTGGCCAGCAGCAGCTCGGTCCAGGCGAAGGTCCCCCACTCGCCGGTGTCGGCGACCACCCGCTGGCCCAGCACGTCCGCGGCGAGGTGCGCGGCCTTGGTGAGGTTCTGCGCGTACATCAGCTTGGACACCGACATCTCCGGGCCGGGCGCGACCCCGGCCCGCATCCGGCGGATCGCCCGCGCGTTGAGCTGCGCGGTGGCGGTCAGGTCGACGAGCAGTTCGGCCAGCCGGGCGCGCAGCGCGCCGTCGCCTTCGTGGCCGGCCGCCCGCATCAGTGCGGCGAGCCGGTCCGGTGTGAGGGCCGCGCTCACCGCGCCGACGCCTTCGTTGCCGACCGTCGCCCGCTCGTTCATCAGGGTGGTCAGCGCGACCGTCCACCCTCCGTCGACCTCGCCGAGCCGGTGGTCGTCGGGCACCCGGACGTCGGTCAGGAAGACCTCGTTGAAGTCGGCGCCGCCGGTCATCTGGCGCAGCGGCCGGACCTCGACACCCGGTGCGTCCATCGGCACCAGGAACGCGGTGATTCCGCGGTGCTTGGGCGCGTCGAGGTTCGTCCGGGCCAGGGCGAGGCAGATCTGGCTGAGGTGCGCGACCGACGTCCACACTTTCTGTCCGTTGAGGACCCAGTCGGCGCCGTCACGCACCGCGCTGGTGCGCACGGCGGCGAGGTCGGACCCCGCCCCGGGCTCGCTGAACAGCTGGCAGGCGATGGCGTCACCGCGGTACATCGCGGGCAGCCAGCGGTCCTTCACGTGCTGCTGCGCGTGGGCCAGGATGGTCGGGCCGACCATCCCGAGCCCGACCACACCGATCGTGCCGGTGTCCGGCACGTCGTATTCCGCCTCGACCGCGTCGTAGAGCATGTCGTGGACCGCGGTCAGGCCCCGGCCGCCGTACTCGGGCGGCCCGGTGATCCAGCCGAACCCGTTTTCGTACCGGGTCCGCTGCCAGGCCCGCGCGCGGTCCACCGCGGCCCGTTCGACGTCCGGCGGGTCGGCGCTGAAGTAGGCCACCCGGTCGTCGCCGTCACCCCAGCGGAACGCCGCGGGCTCGGGCCGTCGCCCGGCGTGCGCGTCGAGGAACCGCCGGACCTCGTCGACGAAGTCCACTTCTCGCTGCATCGGCAGACCTTATCATTAATAGGTAGATAATTACACTATCCCTCGTCGCTGACCCAGCGGACGAGCCGCTGCAGCGGGTAGAAGCCGTCGTGCGGCAGCCCGGCCTCGACGACCGGCACGTCCCCGAGCGTCACGATGCGCTGGGCGCCCGCCGCGGCGAGCGCGTCCCGCAGCGCCTCCTTGCGGGACGCCGGGTGGACGCCGACGCTCTGCGTGGCGACGTTGATCCGGCCCAGCGCGTCCTCGAGGCTGTCCACCGGAACGACGTTCGCCACCTTGCCCTCCGGGTGGAAGTCGACCGGGTCCTCGGTGCGCACCACCAGGCCGTGACCTTCGTAGCCGCCGAACACGCGGGCGTAGGGCGCCAGGTCCCGCAGCGCCTCCACCTCGGCGCGGATCTCGGCGGGCACCGGGTTCCCCACCGCCGACCCGAGCTTGCGGGCGACGCCGAGCCGCGGCAGCAGCGCGGCGGCGAACCGGTCGGCGTCCTCCGCACTGCCTTCGACGTACTGGAACCGGCTAGCCGCGCACGCCTGCTGGTCCATCAGCATGATGTCCCGCGCGGCGGCCTCCGCGGCTTCGGCCAGCGCCGCGGCGGAAGCGAACGCCTCGCGCCCGATCAGGGAAACCGACGTCTTCGGATCGAACGACACCAGCTCGAACCCGGGCCCCACGTACGCGCGGGCGCTGCGCAACGACGCCTCGCCACCCCATGCGGCGAGCTTGTCGAAGAACTGCGGCCGGAACAGCAGCGACTCCACCTCGGCGTCCCCGCCGCGCCAGTAGGCGGCCGAGCACGAGCGGGTGGTCGGGTGGCCGGGCGCCACCGCGTGCAGGCCGGCCAGCAGCAGGCTGGTCGAGTAGAGGTCGTTGGACGGCAGCTTGAACAGGTTGACGCCCTTGGTCAGCGCCGCCCGCACCAGCGAAACCGCGCCGACACCGGGGGCGTTGCCCGCGAGCACGTGGACCACGCGCGCCGGGAACGCGCGGACCCGGACGGTGCGGCCGGACGGCGGGCCGGGGATCGTCCGCCAGCCGTCGAGGACGTCGGCGCCCCCGAGCTCCTGCTCGATCATGAACTCCATCGCGCGGCGGCTGAACGTCCGGCTCAGCGACGCGTACGCCTCGGTGAGCACCCCGGCCGGCAGCGGGTTCGTCCGCCGGGCGGCGGCGAGCGCGTCGGCCACCAGGCCGTCCGGGTCGCGGTCCAGCCAGGAACCGAGTTCTTCCAGGAGGTCCATGATCTCGGCGACCGGGGTGCCGAACGCCGGTCCCGGTTCGGTGCGCGGCCAGACCAGCGCGTCGAGGTCCAGCGCGGGCGTGACGAAGCGGTTCGCCCCGCTGCCGAAAGACCGCTCGTCACCGCTGACCGGCACGCCACGCTGCACGTGCCACACCCGGTTCGGCGCATCCGTCCCGATGGTGGTCATGAGGCCAGCGCTCCCCGGATGTAGCCGTCGATGGTGCCGGCGCACCCGATCGTGTCGTCGGTGGTCGGGTAGCGCGTGATGGTGTCGAGGATCGTCGGACCGGGCCGGCCGCAGAGGCAGTGCTCGCCGGTGTCGAACTGCACCCGGTCACTGGTGATCGTGCCACTCCAGCGGCCGGTGATGGCGAAGTCGACGAACGCGAACCGGCCTTCGACCACCTGCCCGCTGACGTCTTCGGTGTTCAGCAGCGTTTCGCCGGCCTGGTCGAGCACGAGCGGCAGCAGCCCCGGCGGGATGTGGTAGCGCAGCTTCTCGCACCGGTTCATCAGCTGGAACATTTCGGTCATCCCGTAGGTCCCGGTGCGGATCACCTCGCCGTAGAACTGCGCGACCTGCTCCTGGTAGTCGTCCGGCAGGGCGACGTTCTTGATCCCGCCGCCCGCGCTGACGATCGTCTCGGCGTGGAAGGCGCCGTCCGGGATACCCCGCTCCCGGGCGCGGTCGCGGACCAGCAGGTGCTGCGCCCAGGTGCCGGAGATGCTCAGCTTCTCGTTCCGCCGATCCAGCAGGCGATCGATGAACGCGTCGATGCCGGGGTACATCGCCGCGCTGCGGGCCTGCTGCTGCCGTTCGAAGGCGGCGATCTCGCCGGGCGTGGCCAGGCCGTCCGCCATCCGGCGGCGCATGGCCGCGAGGCGGCTGATGTCGGTCAGGCGCAAGCGTTCGTCGGTGAGGAAGAAACTGTTGTCCGGGGTGGACCACAGGCTCGCCCCGAGGTTCGCCGCGTCCGTGGCGCTGTTCACGCCGACGTGCGGGCCCAGCCAGAAGTAGCTGCGGGAGCCGTCCGCGCGGGCGAAGGGCCAGCCGAGCTGACGGGCGAAGGCCTCCACCTTGCGCGCGCGGTCTTCGGCGCTGTGCCGCAGGAACGAGCACTTACCCGTGGTGCCACTGGTGGCGATCACGAAGTGGCCGTTGTCCCGCAGCCGGTCGACCCACTCGTCCTCGTCGGTGACGCCGTCGAAGTCGACGCCGGTGACGTCATCCGTCGACAGGGTGGTCAGCCAGCGCGCCAAATCCTTCCAGCGCTTCTTTTCCACGAAGCTCGCCGGGTAGGATTTGTAGGTCGAGTGCGGGAACAGCAGCGGCACCAGGTCGCTCTTGCGGGAAATCCGGTCGACACCGGCCTCGCGAGCGCGGCGGTCGAGGATCGGCACCTGCTGCCGCCGCTCGGCGACCACGGCGTCCGCCGCGGCCAGGTGCAGCGGGAGCAGCTCCGCCGCGGGGTACCGGTAAAGCTCCGGCGCCTGCCCCAGTTCGAGCAGTGCGCGGCTGGCCTGGTCCATCGGAAGCCTCCTTGGATCCCGGACGGGTCTCGGCAGGAAGCGTGCTCCGGCGCGGCGGCGGAAACCATGGGCGGAACGGACGGTACCGGCGCCGTTCCGGCCACTTCGGACGGTGAGAGGCGGGCACGGATGCGGCAGCAGGTCTTCATCGTCGCCTTCGAGGGTGTCCTCCTCGGCAGCCTCGGGATGGTTTCGGACGCCATGGCGCTTTCGGACCGCTACCGCGGCCGGGTCTACGGCGGGCACGCGTTCTACCCGTCGAGCACCGAGGTGACCGGCCTGCAGGTGCGGGTGCTGACCCCGACCGGCGACGGCGTGTGCGCGGCGGGCGGTGTCCGGCTGGGCGCCGACGGCCGCATCGGCGGCGACACCATCGCGAAAGCCGTTGTGCTGCCAGCCTTCGAGCGCGACGCGCAGCCGCCTGACCGGGCGGTCGTCCTGCCCTGGCTCAGGCAGCAGCACGCGGGCGGCGCGCTGATCGCGGCGGCGGGCGCGTCCGTGCTGGCGCTGGCCGAGGCGGGGCTGCTGGACGGCGTCGAAGCGGTCGCCGACGAGCGCGTGGCCCGGCGGATCGCGGCGCGGCATCCGGACGTGGTGTTGCTGCCCGGGCTGCCGATGGTGGCCACCGGGAACGTCATCACGGCCGCGACGATGGACGGCGAACAAGAGCTGGTGCGCGAGCTGGTGCGCCGGATCGGCTCGCCGAACCAGCTGGACTGGGTGGACGAAGAACTGGGCCGGCCGGACCCGGTGGCGGACGCGACCGTGAGCCGGTTCCTCCAGCTGGCCCGCGAACGCTATGCCGAACCCCACTCCGTCACGGCGATCGCCGCGCAACTCGGCACGACCGAACGGACCCTGCGCCGCCGGTGCCGCGCGGTGCTGGGCGAAAGCCCGAGCGACGTCCTGCGCCGGCTGCGGCTGGACGCGGCGCGGATCATGCTCAGCCGGTCGTCGATCCCGGTGGAACGGGTGGGTGCGCTGGTCGGCTACACCGACGCGGGTGCGTTTCGGGGCCAGTTCCGCAGGCGGTTCGGCCACTCGCCGTCGGCCGTCCGCCGCGCACCTGCCCCCGGCGGGTCGTGACACCTGGCACATCGCCCGGATCCAGATGATCCCGGAACCCGAGCCGGCCGACGACAACGAGG
>NZ_JBSGAI010000063.1:0-44575 GCF_053600695.1 Amycolatopsis sp. NPDC005003
AGAACGCGGCCGGTAGTGCCGGGTCAAGGCACGCTTTCCCGCCTTGACGCGGTGCCGCCGGCCGTAGTCACAATCAGGCTTCGGGGTGGCGGGAACGTAACTTCAGCCGCTAGAGCGACACCACGTTCACCGGCAACGCCGGATTGGCACTGAACTCCAGCGGCGCAGTAGGCCGCTTGGCCGCCACCACATGCGCACCCAACGCGGCAATCATCGCCCCGTTGTCCGTACACAACCGAGGCCGAGGAACCCGCAACTCGATCCCCGCCGCAGCACAACGCTCCGCCGCCAGCTCCTTCAGCCGGGAATTCGCCGCCACCCCACCGGAAATCACCATCGTGTCGATTCCCTGCTCCTTGGCCGCGCGGATCGCCTTGGCCGTCAACACATCCGCCACGGCCTCCTGGAACGACGCGGCGACGTCGTCCACCGGGATCTCCTCGCCGCGCCGAGCAGCGCCCTCGACCCAGCGCGCCACCGCGGTCTTCAAACCGGAGAAGGAAAAATCGAAGGCAGCATCCCGCGGCCCCGTCATCCCCCGCGGGAAAGCGATCGCCGAAGGGTTCCCGTTCTTGGCCGCCTTGTCGATCGGCGGCCCACCCGGGTACGGGAGCCCCAGAACCCGAGCCACCTTGTCGTAAGCCTCCCCGGCCGCATCGTCCACAGTGGATCCCAGCTCCACGATCGACGACGCGATGTCGTCGACGCGCAGCAGCTGCGTGTGCCCGCCCGAGACCAGCAGCGCGAGGCACGGCGTGGGCAACGGCCCGTGCTGCAGCGTGTCCACCGCGATGTGCCCAGCCAGGTGGTTGACGCCGTACAGCGGCACGTCCAGCGCCGTCGCGTACGCCTTCGCCGCCGAGACGCCCACCAGCAGTGCCCCAGCAAGGCCCGGCCCGGCCGTCACCGCGATCGCGTCCACATCGGACATCGACAGCCCGGCCGTGGCGAACGCGCGCTGCGTCGTCGGGACCATCGCCTCCAGGTGTGCCCGGCTGGCGACCTCCGGCACCACGCCGCCGAACCGCGCGTGCTGCTCGACGCTGGAGGCGACCTCGTCGGCCAGCAGCTCGACCGTGCCGTCGTCGTGCAGGCGGACCAGGCCGACACCGGTCTCGTCGCACGAACTCTCGATGCCCATGATGATGCGTGCCATCAGCCCGCCACCCCGTCTCGCGTCCGCGCCGGGCGGACCATCGTGTACGCGTCGGCGCCGGAAGGCTGGTAGTAGCGCTTCCGGATGCCGAGCCGTTCGAAGCCGTGGCGCTCGTACAGGGCGAGCGCGGTGGTGTTGTCCGTGCGGACCTCGAGGAAGACCGGCGCCTCGAACTCGTCGGCCCGCGCCAGCAGGGCCTGCAGCAACGCCTTGCCGATGCCCTGGCCCTGGTGTTCCGGTGCGACGCCGATGGTGTGCACGGTCGCCTCGTACTCGCCGCGGCGGCGCCCGACGACGGCCAGCCCGGCGTAACCGAGCAGCTCGTCGCCCTCGTCCGGGCGCGCGGCGAGGTAGAAGTTGCCCGCGTCCAGTTCCGAGTGGAAGGCGCGGGCGCTCCACGGGTCGTCGCCGGGGAACAGGATCTTCTCGATCTCCACGCACCGGGCGATGTCCATGCGGCGCAGCGGCTCGAGTCTCACGGGGCGGTCACCCGTTTCGGCGCCGCGGGCTCGGTGGCGTCGGGACGACGCAGGTACAACGGCGTCAGCGGCGCCGGCGGCTCCTTCGCCAGCAGCGCATCCCGGGCGACCTTCACCAGCCCGGCGGGCGAAGGGAAGCGCGGCTCGACCGGCCGGACGCCGAGCGCGTCCGCGTACAACAACGCACCGTCGCCGGCCGCGACCTCGAGGTCGGTCTCGAGGTCGGCGGGGCGCTGGACGTGCGGGCCGTCGGTGCGGCGCCCCTGCGCGTCGTAGGCGGCCCAGTAGACCTCGCGGCGCCGGGCGTCGGTGAGCACGAGGAAAGCGTCGTCCCCCGGCGGGACGTCGGCGGCCAGCGCGTCCAGGCTGCAGACCGGGTACACCGGGATGCCGAGGGCGTGGCCGAGCGCGGCAGCGGTGGCCATCCCGGCGCGCAGGCCGGTGAACGGCCCGGGGCCGACGCCGGAAACGATCGCGTCGAGGTCCTTGAGGGTCACGCCCGCGGCTTCGGCGGCGGCCAGCGCGTGCGGCGTGATCAGCTCTCCGTGGGCGCGGGGGTCGACCGTGACACGCTCACCGCGGGTCTCGACCAGGCCGCCGTCCAGCGCGACGACGCCCGCTGTCACCGCCGGGGTCGAGGTATCGATCGCCAGTACCAACACGGTGTCCCAGCCTACGACCAGCGCGTTCAGCCGCTTGCTGCAGGGGACGGATCGGCACGGTACTGTGCCGTTTGTTACCAATCCGACCGCAGTCACGGCCCCCGGCTGCGTGGCAACGGTTGCGTAACGCTCGAAAGTCGGCCTGCTTCCGGTCGGATTGGTAACGTGCGGATGGAGTCCGACACTGGGAGGTCCCCGCGGTGCCCGACCCCTTGTTCCCCTCACTCGTCGCCGGTGCCGCCAAGGTTGCCTTGCGCTTCGGCGACCACGTCCTGACCTACGACGACCTCGCCGCCGTCGCCGGCGGGCTCGCCCGCGAGCTGCCGCCCGGCCGGGTCGCGGTGTGGGCGACGCCGACCGTGCACACGAGCGTCGCGGTCGTCGCCGCGCTGCTCGCCGGGGTGCCGGCGGTGCCGCTGAACCCGAAGATCGGCGAACGCGAACTCGCGCACATCCTCACCGACGGCGAACCGGCGCTCGTGCTGGCCGAACCGGGCGTCGAGCTGCCCGCCGGGCTGGCCGCGCTGCCCCGCCGGGACATTCCCCTGACCGGCGGGAAAGCGCCGATCCCGGAGGAACCGGACGCCGAGTCCCCCGCCCTGATCGTCTACACCTCGGGCACCACCGGACCACCGAAGGGCGTCGTCCTCCCCCGCCGCGCGCTCGCGACCACACTGGACGCCCTGGAAGACGCCTGGGGCTGGACCTCCGAAGACGTCCTCGTGCACGCGCTTCCGCTGTTCCACGTGCACGGCCTGATCCTCGGCATCCTCGGCCCGCTGCGCCGCGGTGGCTCGGTGCGCCACCTCGGCCGGTTCTCGACCGAAGGCGTCGCACGGGAACTGTCGAACGGCGCGACCATGATGTTCGGCGTCCCGACCATGTACCACCGGATCGCCGGCGAAGTCGGCTCCGACACCGCGCTCGCCGACGCGCTCAAGCAGGCGCGGCTCCTGGTGTCCGGGTCGGCGGCGCTGCCGGTGCACGACCACCAGCGGATCACCGCGGCGACCGGCCGGCAGGTCGTCGAGCGCTACGGCATGACCGAGACGCTGATGAACACCAGCGTCCGCGCGGACGGCGAGCGCAAGCCCGGCACGGTGGGCGTGCCGCTACGGGGCGTCGAACTCAGGCTGGTCGGCGACGCCGGAGAGGTGATCGACGACGTCGAGACGGTCGGCGAGATCCAGGTTCGCGGACCGAACCTGTTCACCGGGTACCTCAACCGGCCGGACGCGACCGCGGCCGCGTTCGACGGCGGCTGGTTCCGCACCGGCGACATGGCCACGCTCGACGTCGACGGGTACGTCAAGATCGTCGGGCGCAAGGCGACCGACCTGATCAAGAGCGGCGGCTACAAGATCGGCGCGGGCGAGATCGAGAACGCGCTGCTCGAGCACCCGGGCGTGGCCGAGGCGGCCGTCACCGGCGAGCCGGACGACGACCTCGGCGAGCGGATCGTCGCGTGGATCGTGCCCGCCGGCGATCCACCGGCCGAAGGCGAACTCGCCGACCACGTCGCGAAGCTGCTCGCGCCGCACAAGCGCCCGCGGGTGGTCCGCTACCTGGATGCGTTGCCGCGCAACGACATGGGCAAGGTCATGAAGCGGGCGCTCGGTGTCTAGGCTGCCGGCGCGCGAGGTCGTCGGCGCGATCGCCAACGGTTTCACGGAGTTCCCGACGCCGCTGCGCGAGGAGCCGGCCGACGGCCCGATCGGCTGGCCGGGCTACCGCTCCGCCCGTGCCGCGGCGGAAGAACGCACCGGCGAGAAGGAGTCCGTCGTCTGCGGGACGGCGAAGATCGGCGACGTCGAAGCCGTGCTGATCGCCTTCGAGTTCGGGTTCCTCGGCGGGTCGCTCGGGCAGCGCACCGGCGACCTCGTCGAAGCGGCGTTCGCCCACGCCCGCGACGTCCGGCTGCCGGTGGTGTCGCTGATCGCGACCGGCGGCAGCCGCATGCAGCAGGGCATGCGCGCGTTGATGCAGCTGCAGCGGGTGGCGCGGGCGTCGGCGCTGACGCGGTCGGTGGGCATCCCGCAGATCTCGGTGCTGCGCGACCCGACCACCGGCGGCGGCTGGGCGACGCTCGGCGCGGGCGCCGACGTCGTGCTCGCGCTGCCGGAAGCGCAGGTCGGCTTCGCGGGCTCGCGGGTGCGGCCGCCGGGCTCGCCGGAGGCGTACACCGCGGAGGCGCACCACGACTGGGGTCAGGTCGACGCCGTGGTCGCGCCCGAGGAACTCCCGGCGACGCTGGAACGGTGGCTGCGGCTGCTGACCGCGCGTTCGACCGCCGCGGCCCCACCGCCTTCCGCGCTGCGGGCCGCGTCGCTGCCTTCGACGGGCTGGGAGGCGGTCCAGGCCGCGCGGTCACCGTCACGGGCGCGGGCGGCGGAGTACCTCGACGCGTACTTCGACTGGCGGGAAGACATCAGCGGCGACCGCGTGGGCGGCGCGGACCCGGGTGTGGCGTGCGGCTTCGGCTGGCGCGACGGCCGGACGATCGCGTACGCGGCCCAGTGCGGCACCCCGACGTTGCCGTCGGGCTTCCGGACGGCGGCCCGGCTGGTGCGGCTGGCGTCCCGCCTGGGCGTCCCGGTGCTGACCCTGGTCGACACCCCGGGCGCGGCGAACGACGCGGCCGCGGAGCAGGCGGGCGCGGGCGGTGCGATCGCGGAGCTGTTCGAGGCGGTGGCGACGGCTTCGGTCCCGGTGACGACCCTGGTGATCGGCGAAGGCGGCTCCGGTGGGGCTCTGGCGTTCGCCGCGGCCGGGTCGACGTGGGTGGCCCCGGACGCGTACTTCTCGGTGACATCGCCGGAAGCGGCGGCGGCGATCCTCAAGCGACCGGCTTCGGAGGTGCCGGACATCGCCAACCAGCTGCACCTGCGCCCGCAGGACCTGGTGGACCTGGGGGTCGCCCGGGCGGTCGTCAGTCCGGATCGATGATCGACGTCAATCACCCATCCGTGGTTGGATCTCGCGATGGGGTATCGACTCAACAGGCGAGCGGCGTTCGGTTTGGGGACCGCCGTCGCCGCTGGAAGCATTCTGGCCGGCTCTCCCGCGTCCGCGCAGGAGGCAGACATCGAGGCCAGCCCGGCCACACCGGACCGGGCCAGGCAGAAGGTGAAGCGCGTCTACGACAACGCGGCCGCTGAGGCGGGCGGCACCTGGAACTCCTACATCAGCGTGGCCGACCAGGTGGCCGTCGACGTGGCGTCCGACGAGGTCGTCGAGGCGTACAGCGTCAACAAGGTGGCCGTCGCGGTCACCTTGATGGACAAGATCGACCGCGGCCTGCTCACCTTGGACCAGCAGGTCCAGGTGCCGGCGAGCATCGTCGTGCCGGGTGGTGACGGCATCATCATCCTGGACAGGGCGTACCCGAGCGCGTTCACGCTGGGCCACGTCCTGTCGCTGTTCCTCACGGTTTCGGATGACACGTGCGTCCGGCTGGTGGGGCTCGTGGTCCCGGCGGCCGAGATCAACCAGATCCTGGTGGCCAAGGGCTTCCCCAAGACGCAGGTCACGCCGGTGGCCAACCCGAACCGCTACTTCCTCGGCCAGACCACTCCGCGCGAGACCCACGACCTGCTGAAGGCGCTGGTCGCGGGCACGTTGCTGAGCCCGGCGTCGACGGAGTACCTGCTGTCCATCCTGCGGTCGCAGGTGGCGTTCACCGACGGTGTCCGCCGTGAGATGTCGTCCGTCGACCGGGCGAGGATCGCCACGAAGGCGGGCTGGCTGAACGACGGCCGCAACGAGGCGGGGATCATGTTCGACGCCGCGGGCAAGCCGGTGTTGATCTACTCGATGTTCGCGCACGGCCAGGCAAACCCGGAGGATTTCGGAGCCACCCACCCGGTCCGGCAGGCGAGCGCGAAGATGGGGCCGAAGTTCCTGCGCGCGGTCGACAAGATCGCGGGCGCGGGCACCAGGACCTTCCGGGCACCGGCCTACCAGCAGTACAACGGCGGCTGAGAGCGACTACCCCTCGTGAGTGGTAATTCGGGTTAGAACCCTAATTACCACTCACGAGGTCTTGGCGAGTTCGGGGGTGCGGTCGGCCCAGGTGCCGTGCGGTTCGAGCGTCACCTCGCGGACGTCGTCCTCGCGGCGGTCCAGCCGGACCACCAGGTAGTCCTCCGACAGGCGCTCGGCCGAACCCTCGCCCCACTCGACCACGATCGCCGAGCGCTCCAGGTCCGTGTCCAGGTCCAGGTCGTCCAGCTGGGACAGGTCGCCGCCGAGCCGGTACGCGTCCACGTGCACCAGCGGCACGCCCGCCGCGCCCGCCGGGTGGACGCGGGCCAGGACGAACGTCGGGCTGCTGACCCGGCCGCCGACGCCGAGGCCGTCCGCAATGCCGCGGGTCAGCGTCGTCTTGCCCGCGCCGAGCGGGCCGGCCAGCAGGACCAGGTCGCCCGCGCGCAGCACGCGGCCGAGCGCGCGCCCGAAGTCCATCGTGTCGTCAGGGGTCGGGAACACGAAACTCAACGCTGCCACCACCAGGTTCGCCGGGACGAGGTCACGCCGTCCACACCGGAACAGCGTTGCAGGAGATCGATCAGATGGCTGTTCACCAGCTCGGGCTGCTCGAGCTGGACCATGTGGCCGGCGCCGCGGACGCGCACCAGCTCCGCGTCGGGCAGCTCGGCCGCGATCCGCTCGGCGTGCGAGAACGGCGTGAACCGGTCCGAGTCGCCGCCGATGACCAGCACTTCGGCGTGCTTCAGGCCCGCCAGCGCCGCGTACCGGTTGTGGCTGCCGAGCGTGTCGATGAAGTTGACGAGCCCGCGCACCGGCGTCACTTCCAGCATCTCGATCATGAAGTCGACGAGCCGGGGCGCGACGTCGCGGCTGCCGAACGCCAGCCGGCGCACCGCCTGCCGCGTCAGCTGGCCGCCCGCCGCGCGGACGAACTCCACCAGCCCGGGCTGCCAGCCGGCCAGACCGCCGGCCGCGCGCGTCAGCGGGTTGTACTTCGAGAGCAGCGAACGCGGCAACCCGCGTGCCCCGACTTCGCCCGCGGCGGTCGCGATGAAGGCGACCCCGCACACGCGATCTTCAAAGAGCGAAGGGAACTCGGCGGCCAGCTCCATGATGACCATGCCGCCCATCGAGTGCCCCATCAGCACGATGGGTCCCTCCGGCACCACGGACCGCAGCACGCAGTCGAGGTCCCGGGCCAGCTGTTCGATGGTCGACGTCTCGGCCGAAGCCGCGCCGGACAGGCCGTGGCTGCGGTGGTCGTAGTACACCTGGCGCACGCGCGGCAGCCGTAGCGACGCCAGGTCACGGCGCTGGAAATGCCAGCAGCGCCGCGAAAGCGCGAAGCCGTGCACCCCCACGACGGTCAGTTCCGGTTCGCCGCCGTCTTCCGGGTCGATCTCCTCGACCGAAAGCGGCGTGCCGTCCTCGGCCGCGACCGTCGAAGTGCGGTCGGGCTTCAGCTCCCCCAGCGGCTCGTCCACGTACGGATCCTCACTGTGCCGCCGCTGCTGCGCGGCGACGGCGATGGCGGCGGCGGTCCCGGTGGCCAGTGCCCCGACCCCGCCGGCGATGGCCAGCAGTCGTCGTGAAGGTGTCACGGGCGCTCCCCCAGATACCGGCGCCGGACTCTCGGGCGGTACATCGAGGTGACGATTTCGTAGTCGATGGTGCCCAGCTTGTCGGCCCATTCCCGGGCGGTCGGCTCGCCACGGGTCCCGGCGCCGAACAGGACGACCTCGTCGCCGACGGCCGGTTCGTAGTCGCCGCAGTCGACGACCAGCTGGTCCATGCAGACCCGCCCGGCCACCGGCCGCCGCTGCCCACCCAGGTGGACGTCCATCCGCCCGGACAGGCTGCGGGGCACCCCGTCGGCGTACCCGGCCGGGACCAGCGCGAGGTTCGTGTCGCGCGAAGCCGTCCAGGTGTGCCCGTAGGACACCGATTCGCCGGCTTCGATGCGCTTGACCAGCGCGACCGCGGACCGGAAGGTCATGGCCGGGCGCAGGTCCTCGGCCTGCGGCACCGGGTTCAGCCCGTACGTGGCGATGCCGGGCCGGACGATGTCGAAGTGCAGGTCGGGCCGGGTGAGCAGGGCCGCGGAGTTCGCCAGGTGCCGCAGCGGGTCGAGCCCGGCGGCGCGGGCCGTGTCGTAGGCCTCGGCGAAGCGTTTGGCCTGCTCGTCGGTCGCCGGGTGCTCCGGCTCGTCGGCGCACGCGAGGTGGGACCAGATCGCGACCACCTCGACCCGCGGTTCGGCGGCCGCCGCTTCGACCAGCTCGGCCCACGCGGCGGGCGGGCAGCCGTTGCGCGAGAGGCCGGTGTCGATTTTGAGGTGCACACGCGCCCGGGTACCCGGTTTCGCGGCCGCGGCGATGCGGCGTAGCTCACCCAGCGAGCTGGCCGCGAGGTCGACGTCGTTTTCGACGCCGGCCGCGAAGTCGATGTCCGGGGTGTCCAGCCAGCTGAACAGCCTCGTGGTGATCCCGGCCTCGCGGAGGGCGAGCGCTTCGCCGAGCGAGCAGGTGCCCAGCCAGGACGCCCCGGCCTCGACCGCGGCGCGCGCCACCGGCAGCGCGCCGTGGCCGTAGGCGTCGGCCTTCACCACGGCCATCACCTGCGAGCCGGGCGCGCGGGCGCCCAGCAGGGTGAGGTTGTGGCGGATCGCGTCGAGGTCGATGTCGACCTGGGCCCGCGGGAAACTGGAGGTCATGGCGCCCTCCAGTTTCCCATGACCCGAGGTCAGGGCAGGCGCAGCCCGGACGTGGCGGAGAACACGTGCAGCTCGTCGGGGCGGATCCGCAGGTGGACGGTGTCGCCCATGGCCGGCGGCGTGCGCGGGTCGACGCGGGCGACGATGTTGGACTTCGTGCCTTCGGCGTCGGTCTCGGCCAGCTTGCCGTAGACGTACGCGTCCGAGCCGAGCTCCTCGACCAGGTCGACCTTGATCGGCACCGAGCTGTCGCCCTCGGTGGTCACTTCCAGGGACTCCGGCCGGAAGCCGAGGGTCACCTTGTCGCCGTCGGCGGCCGCGATGACCTCGCGGGTCAGCGGCACGCTGCCGCCGCCCAGCTCGGCGCCGTCAGCCGTCAGCTTCGCGGTCACCAGGTTCATCGCCGGCGAGCCGATGAAGCCCGCGACGAAAGCGTTTGCGGGCTTGTCGTACAGCGCGCGCGGGGTGTCGCACTGCTGCAGCAGGCCGTCCGAGAGCACCGCGACGCGGTCACCCATCGTCATGGCCTCGACCTGGTCGTGCGTGACGTACACCGTGGTGACGCCGAGGCGGCGCTGGAGCGCGGCGATCTGCGTGCGCGTCGACACGCGCAGCTTCGCGTCGAGGTTCGACAGCGGCTCGTCCATGAGGAAGACCTGCGGCTCGCGGACGATCGCGCGGCCCATCGCGACGCGCTGGCGCTGACCACCGGAGAGCGCCTTCGGCTTGCGGTCGAGGTACTGCTCGATGTCCAGCAGCTTCGCCGCCTCGAGGACCTTCTGCTTGATCTCGGACGCGGGCCGCCCGGCGATCTTCAGCGCGAAGCCCATGTTCTGCGCGACCGTCATGTGCGGGTACAGCGCGTAGTTCTGGAACACCATCGCGATGTCGCGCGAGCGCGGCGGCAGCTGGGTGACGTCGCGGTCGCCGATCCAGACGGCGCCGTCGTCGATGTCCTCGAGGCCGGCCAGCATGCGCAGGCTGGTCGACTTGCCGCAGCCGGACGGGCCGACCAGCACGAGGAACTCGCCGTCGGCGATCTCCAGGTCCAGCGCGTCGACCGCGGGGCGCTCGGCACCCGGGTAGCGGCGGGTCGCCTTGTCGTAGGTGATGGAAGCCATCGGTCAGTCCTCTCCGAGATTCCGCCGGACCCCGTAAGCCGCTTCGCGAGCTTCGAGGTGGCGCTGCTGGATCCGGTGGCCCTCGGCGCGCTGCGCCTCGGTCGGCTCGTCCAGCTCGAGCCGGAGCTTCTGGTTCTCCTGCCAGGACGGGGGTTCCGCACTGGACGCAAGGGCCCAGGCCGCCTGCCGCGCCGCGCCGAGCGCGACGTACTCGGCGACTTCGGGCAGCTGCACGGGCACCCCGAACACCAGCGGCGCGACCGCGCGGACGGCCCGCGACTGGGCGCCCCCGCCGATCAGCAGCACGCGCTGGACGTCGAGGCCGTGCGCGCGCACCGCGTCGAGGCCGGCGGCCAGGCCGCAGAGCATGCCTTCGACGGCGCTGCGCGCGAGGTTCTCCGGGGTCATGTTTTCCCTGGTCAGCCCGGCCAGCGAGCCGGTGGCACCAGGCAGGTTCGGGGTGCGCTCGCCGTCGAGGTACGGCAGGAAGGTCAGCCCGCCGGCGCCGGGCTCGGCGGTCAGGGCGAGCCGGTCGAACTCGCTGAGCGTCGCGCCGAGCATCGCGGCCGTCGCGGTGAGGACGCGGGCGGCGTTGAGGGTGCAGGCGAGCGGGAGGAAGCGGCCGGTGGCGTCGGCGAACCCGGCGACCTCGCCGCTGACGTCGGCCGCGCCGGTTTCCGCGACGCCGAACACGGTGCCGCTGGTGCCGAGCGAGACGACGGCGTCACCGGGCTTGAGTTCCAGCCCGAGCGCGGCGGCCATATTGTCGCCCGTGCCCGCGGAGACGAGCACGCCGTCGGGGGTGTGGCCGGCGGCGTCGGCCGGGCCGAGCACGGTGGGCAGCTCCGGCGTCCGGCCGCCGAAGGCGTGGCTGAGCACGTCGAGGCGGTAGGCGTTGTCGGTCGGCGAGAAGTAGCCGGTGCCGGAGGCGTCGCCGCGGTCGGTGACCGGGTCGCCGCCGGTGAGCTTCCAGGTCAGCCAGTCGTGCGGGAGCAGCACGCGCGCCACGCGGTCGGCGAGCTCGGGCTCGTGCTCGGCCAGCCAGCGCAGCTTCGTGACGGTGAAGCTGGCGACCGGCACCGAGCCGACGGACTTCGCCCAGGCCGACGGCCCGCCGAGCTCGTCGACGAGGTCGAGCGCCGCCTGCGCGGAACGGGTGTCGTTCCAGAGCAGCGCGGGCCGGACGACCTCGTTGTTTTCGTCGAGGGTGACCATGCCGTGCTGCTGCCCGCCGACGCCGATGGCCTTGACGCCGTCGAGCAGGCCGTTCGTGGCCTCGGTGAAGGCGTCCCACCAGGCGGCGGGCGCGACCTCGGTGCCGTCGGGGTGCGGCGCGCGGCCGGTGCGGACGATTTCGCCGGTTTCGGCGTCACACACGACGACCTTGGTCGACTGGGTGGACGAGTCGATGCCGGCGACCAGTTCAGCTGTCATAGGGCTGCCCCTCTGCGACGTGTTCGACGATCTCGATCGCGGTGCCCGCGTTGAGCGCGGCCTCGATCTCCTCGGTGGGCGTGGCCTGGCCCGTGATCAGCAGGTCGTAGTCGCCGACGTCGCCGTGCGCGTAGGTGGCGGTGCGGCCGAACTTCGAGTGGTCGACGACGAGGACGGTGTGGTTCGCGACCTTCAGCGCGGCCTTCTTGAGCTCGGCGTAATCGCGGTCAGGGTGGAAGAGCCGCCCGACGGCGACGGCGGTGACCGAGACGAACGAGACGTCGGCGCGGATCGAGTCGAGCAGGTTCAGGACCTCGGGGCCGGCGCAGGAGTCGTACTCGTGGCTGTAGCGGCCCCCGGCGAGGACGACCTCGACCTTGGGCCCGAGCAGCCGGGCGGCGTGCAGCGAGTTGGTGACGACGGTCAGGGCGTCGATCTCGGCGAGCCGCTTGACCAGCGGGAGCAGCGTGGTGGAGTCGTCGACGAAGACGGTCTGGCCGGGCTGCACGTGCTTGGCGGCGGCTTCGCCGAGGGCTTCCTTCTCGCCGTGGTGGAGGGTGTCGCGGAAGCGGGCGGCGGTCTCGATGGTGAGCGCCGGGTACGCCTCGACCTTGCCGCGCAGCTTGCGCAGGAGCCGGCGTTCGGCCAGGTCGTCGAGGTCGCGGTGCATGGTCATCAGGCTGACCTTGAAGCGGCTGGTCAGGTCGTCGATCCGCGCCTCGCCCAGCTCGATGACGTGGTCGAGGATGTCCTGCCGCCGCTGCTCGACGACGGCATCGGACGGCCGGGTCTTCCGGTCTCCGGATGCTGCTGTGCCGCCGCTCACACGGCCTTCTTACCAGATTTGCCGCGCGAAGTTAACAGAGAACTCGATAAGTCTTCTCAGGTCGTTAGCGAGCGGATCGAACGGATGGCCTCCGGGATCGCGTGGACCAGGCCGGAGGCCGAGGTCGGGGCGTTCTGGGCCGCGATCGCGCCGGCGAGCGAGTGCACGTCGGCTGCCGCGGCGGCGGCCAGCCAGGGGTCCACACCGGCCGCCAGGAGGGCTCCGACCAGGCCCGACAGGACGTCACCCGAGCCGGCCGTGGCCAGCCAGGCTCCTCGAGGGCGGTTCACCGCGATCCGGCCGTCCGGGGCCGCGATCACCGTGCAGTGCCCCTTCAGCAGCACCACCGCGTCGTACTTCTTCGCCGCTTCGCGCGCGGCGGCCACCCGGTCTTTTCCGGGTGCCCGGCCCATCAGGCGCTGGTACTCGCCCGCGTGCGGGGTCAGGACCAGCGGGGTGTCCGGGTCGCGGGCGTCGAGGACGTCCGGGGACTTCGCGATGATCGTCGTCGCGTCGGCGTCGGCGCAGACCGGGACACCCCGGCCGAGGACGTACCGCAGTACGTCCCGCCCCTCGGAGCCGGTGCCGATGCCCGGCCCGACCACCCACGCCTGGACCCGGCCCGCGTCCGCGACCGTGCCGGTCGCGATGACCTCCGGCCACTGCGCCCGGACGACGTCCGCCGCGTGGCCCGCGTACCGCACCAGACCCGAGGTCGCGCGGACCGCCGAGCCCGCGGCCAGCACCGCGGCGCCCGGGTACGTCGCCGAGCCCGCCGCGACACCCACCACGCCCTGGCTGTACTTGTCGTCCTCCGGGCCGGGCACCGGCCAGGCCGCGGCGACGTCCACGATGTCGAGGCGCTGGAGGTCGGGGTGGTCCAGCTCGAGGCCGATGTCGACCAGGACGACCTCGCCGCAGTGGCCGGGCGCCAGCGCGTGGACCGGCTTGAGGGCGCCGAACGTCACCGTGCGGGTGGCTTTGACGGCGGGGCCGTCGACCGCGCCGGTGTCCGGGTCGACGCCGCTGGGCAGGTCGACCGCGACGATCGGGGCTTCCACCAGCTCGACCAGCCGCGCCGCGTCCGGCCGCAGAGGGCCGCGGCCGGAGATGCCGACGATGCCGTCGACCACGACGTCGGCCTTCGCGATCCACTGTGGACCGTCCTCGGCGGACACCACACGGCCCCCGGCCCGCTTCAGCGCTTTCAGCCCTTTGGCGTGGGCTTTTTCGGGCTTGAGCAGGACCGCCGTCACGGCCACCCCGCGGCGGCGCAGGAACGCGCCGGCCCACAGGGCGTCGCCGCCGTTGTCGCCGGAGCCGACCAGCAGGACGACCCGGCGGCCCGAGACGCCGCCGGTGTGGTCCTCCAGGAGGTCGGCGATCTGTACCGCGAGCCCGAAGGACGCCCGGCGCATCAGCTCGCCGTCGGGTGTGACGGCGAACGCCCGCCCCTCCGCCTCGCGAATCCGTTCCGTGGTCCAGATTCCCTGCACGGCGGGGCCTCCCGCTTACTCGACGGTGACGGACTTCGCCAGGTTACGCGGCTTGTCGACGTCGTACCCGCGAGCGCGGGCGATCTCCGCGGCCAGCACCTGCAGCGGCACGGTGGACACCAGCGGCTGCAGCAGCGTCGGCACGGCGGGGACCTCGATGAGCTCGTCGGCGAACGGGCGGACGGTCTCGTCGCCCTCTTCCGCGATCACGATCGTGCGGGCGCCGCGCGCCTGGATCTCGCTGATGTTCGACACGAGCTTCGAGTGCAGTACCGCACGGCCCTTCGGCGAGGGCATCACGACGACGACCGGCAGGCCCTCTTCGATCAGCGCGATCGGGCCGTGCTTGAGCTCGCCGGCCGCGAAGCCCTCGGCGTGCATGTACGCGAGTTCCTTGAGCTTCAACGCGCCTTCGAGGGCGACCGGGAAGCCGACGTGGCGGCCGAGGAACAGGATCGCCTTCGAGTCGGCGATCCGGCGGCCGAGGTCCCGCACCTGCTCCACAGTGGACAGTACCTTTTGGACGGCCGCGGGCATGGCCTCCAGCTCGGCGAACTCGCGGGCGACCTCGTCCGGGTACTTCGTGCCGCGGGCCTGCGCCAGCGCCAGGCCGACCAGGTAGTTGGCCGCGATCTGGGCGAGGAACGCCTTGGTCGAGGCGACGCCGATCTCGGGCCCCGCGTGGGTGTAGAGGACGGCGTCGGACTCGCGCGGGATCTGGGCGCCGTTGGTGTTGCAGACGGCGAGGACGCGCGCCTTCTGCTCGCGGGCGTGCCGGACGGCTTCGAGCGTGTCCGCCGTCTCGCCGGACTGGGAGACGGCGACGACGAGCGTGTCGCGGTCGAGGACCGGGTCGCGGTAGCGGAACTCACTTGCGAGTTCGACCTCGACCGGCAGGCGCGTCCAGTGCTCGATGGCGTACTTGGCGACCAGGCCGGAGTGGTAGGCCGAGCCGCAGGCGACGACGAAGACCTTGTCGACGTCGCGGAGGTCCTGGTCGGAGATGCGCTGCTCGTCGAGAATGATCCGGCCGGACTCGAAGTGCCCGCGCAGCGTGTTCGCCAGCGCTTCGGGCTGCTCCTCGATCTCCTTGAGCATGAAGTACTCATGGCCGCCCTTTTCGGCGGCGGAGAGGTCCCAGTCCACGGTGAACGGCTTGGCCTGGGCGGCGTCGCCGTGGAAGTCCAGCACGTCGTAGCCGTCGCGGGTGATGACGACGAGCTGGTCCTGGCCGAGCTCGACGGCCTCGCGGGTGTGCTCGATGAAGGCGGCGACGTCGGAGGCGACGAAGTGCTCACCGTCGCCGACCCCGACGACCAGCGGCGACGACCGGCGCGCGGCCACGATCGTGTCCGGGTGATCGCCGTGCGTCACGACGAGGGTGAACGCGCCTTCGAGCCGGCGGCAGACGGCGGCGACGCTGGCGGTGAGATCGCCCTTCGTGTCGCCTTCGGTGTACGCACGGGCCACCAGGTGGGCGGCGGTCTCGGTGTCGGTGTCGCTGGCCATCTCGACACCGTCGGCTTCGAGCTCGGTGCGGAGGGCGGCGAAGTTTTCGATGATGCCGTTGTGCACGACGGCAACGCGCTGCGAGGCGTCCCGGTGCGGGTGCGAGTTGCGGTCGACGGGCGCGCCGTGGGTGGCCCATCGGGTGTGCCCCATGCCGGCGGTGCCGCCGAAGTGCTCGCGGCCGACCTCGTCGAGCCGGCTTTCCAGGTTGGCCAGCCGGCCCGCCTTGCGCTCGACGGTCAGCGCACCGGCGCCGTCGAGGACCGCGACACCGGCGGAGTCGTAACCGCGGTACTCCATGCGCCGGAGCCCGCCGAGGACGACGTCCAGAGCCGGGCGGTGCCCGACATATCCCACGATTCCACACACGGTCACCAGCCTAACGAGGGATGTCCGGCGGCCTGACGGGGTCCGTGAACCCTCGTCGACCTGCACGGACGCGGCCGCGGTGGTTCGAACCAATGGACGTACCCGGACGGACGACTCGCGTACCTGGACGGACGACTCGCGTACCTGAAGGGTCGGCTGGCGTACTTGGACGGTCGGCTGGCGTATCTCGCGGTCGGGCCGCGTGCCTGGTGGGCGGCTTGGCGGCCGAAACTGTCGGTGCCTGCCGGTAAAGTGGAAAACGGGGGGCGCCCCCGCGGGCCGACCGCGCAGATGCGCCAACCGACCCTCCAGGTGCGCCAACCGACCCTCCAGATGCGCCAACCGACCCTCCAGGTGCGCGAGCCGACCGTCTGCGAACGCGAGCTGACTTTCCAAGTGCGCGGGCCGACCGTCCGGGCGCGCGGGCCTACCGTCTGGGAACGCGGGCCGACTCCAGGTGCGCGGGCCGACCGTTCGGGCGCGCGCGCCTACCGAGTGGGGCCGCCCGGGTGGGCGGGCCTACCGGGTGGGGGCCGCACGGGTGGGTGGGCCGGCTGTTGCGGCGCGCCGGGGCGGCGGGCGAGCCGCGGGAGGGCTCGCACAGTAGGGTCTCGACCATGGCCAGCAAGCCCAAGCAGCTGCTCGCGGAGTTGACGCATCCGGGTCCGCACGAGGTCCTGCGGGGCAACCTCGCCCTGGTCGGGCTGCCCGGCGTGGTCTTCACGCCGCGCGCCGGGCTCGGGTTGCCGGCCGTGGCCTTCGGGCACGGGTGGCTGCAGCCGCCCGATCGGTACCGGGGGCTGCTGAGGCACCTCGCGAGCTGGGGCATCGTCGCCGCCGCGCCGGCCACGCAAAAAGGCCCCTTGCCCTCGCACCGGCTGCTGGCCGCCGACCTGCTGACCACCCTGGACGTCGTCACCACCGTGCGGCTCGGGCCGGACGGCATCAGCGTCGATCCCGGCAAGCTCGGCCTCGCCGGTCACTCGACCGGCGGCGGCTCGGCCGTCCTCGCCGCGGCGCAGGACGCGCAGAGCGAGAAGCCGCGGATCAAGGCCGTCGCCACCATCACCGCCGCTCAGACGCTGCCGCCGGCCACCGAGTCGGCGAAGGCGATCACCGTCCCCGGGCTGCACCTCGCCGCCGAAGACGACCTGGTCGCCCCCGCCGTCGCGCACGCCGAAGCGATCGCCGGCGCCTGGGGCGGCGATGACGTCCAGCTGCGGTTCCTCGGCAAGGCGTCCCACCTGGGCGTCACCGAGGGCAGGCACTGGTCGCAGCTGTTCATGCACGGCAAGCCGCACCGCGGGACGCAGCAGCTCACCCGCGCCCTGTTCACGGCGTTCTTCCTGACCCACCTGACCGGCACCGACCGGTACCGCCCCCTGCTCGAGGCGGACGTCAAGCGCGCGCCCATCGAACGTGAGGAAGAGCCCGCCCACTGACGCAGGCGGGCCCGGGTCAGACCAGCCAGCTCGTGCTGGAGAAGTCGTCCTCGTCGTCGGGCTGACGCGCGTGCCGCCCGCGCCGCGGCGGCTCGGGCGCCGCCGGCGGCGGTTCCGGTGCCGGTTCCGGGCGCGGCGGGGCCGCCGCCACCGGCGTTCCGTAGCTCGGGGTCGGGTAGTTCGTGTAGCCGGTGTCCGCCTCTTCGTCGTGGACGCCGAACTCCATCAGCGACTCGCGGGACTTGTCGGCCAGCGTCTTCTCCGTCGCCCAGCCGCCCGCGCTCTGCTTGCGCTTGTTGAGCTCGTCCATGTGCTCGGCGTACTTCTGCGTGGCGGCCAGCTCCTGCCGCATGCCCTCCTGGGCCTGCTGTTGGGCCTCGGCGAGCCGGCGTTCGCGCAGCCCCCGCTGCTCGTCCTGCTCCCGCGCCGCCGCTTCCATCGTCGAAATCGCCGCGCGATACCGGTCTTCGGCGCTACTCATGCGCCGGCCTCGCTGACGCTCAGCTCGGCCTGAGCGGCGAGCGCTGTGTTGAATGATTCGTTCGCAAGCTCACTCATTGGCCCTCCTCGGCCCTTCCGGCCCTCGTCACCGGTCGTACCGGATCGAACGGTCACCCTCGTCGTCGAGCGAGCCGCTGATGCGGCCCTTCGCGCCGCTCGTCTCGAACACGCCACCCTCGATGCGGTACTGGCTGGGCCCGCGCTGCTGGTCGCCGCCACCTCCGCCCCCGGGCGCGCCGCCCATGCCGCCCATCATCCCCATGCCGCCCATCCCCGACATGCCGCTCATGCCCGACGAGCTCGCGGCGGCCTGGTGCACACCCGGGTCGACCGGAGTCGCGCCGAGCCCACCGCCGCCGTCGGACATCGGCAGCGAGGTGTCGCTGCCCGTCTGGGCGCCCGGGTCGAGCGAGACGGCGCCGGCGAAGTCCGGGGACCCGCCGCCGGTGATGGCCGAGCCGAAGCTGCTCGCGCCGGCCGTCGTGGTCGCGTCCCCGCCGGGACCGGCGCCGGTCCCGGCGCCCGCGTCGGCCGTCGCCACCGCGGGTTCGGCTCCCACGCTGCCTCCGCCGCCGAGGTCGCCGTCGAAGCCGCCGGGGGCGGTGAACCCGCCACCAGAGGCGCCCTCGCTGCGGGTGAAACCCGGGTCGGGGTTGGCCGGCGCGGGGTCCTTCGTCAGCGGGGATTCGGCGTTCGGATCATGCGGGATGTCCGCGCCGACGCCCACCGGCTTGACGTCGGCCTTGAGGGCGTCCGCCTTGAGGTCCCCGGCCTTGGGGTCGTCCTTCTCGTCCAGGGTGTAGGTGGTCGGCTCACCCTTGCCGTCGTCGACCGTCACGATCGTCGGGCCGTCCGGGCCCTGCGGCCGCTCCGCGGTGATCTTGAGGTTGCCGTCCTGGATGTGGATCTTGCCGTCCGGACCCGGTTTGTAGGAGCCGTCGGCCGAGGGCTGGCCCTCCTTGACCGCCGGCTGGCTGCCCTGCGGCCCGAAGGACGCCTTGTCGCCGTCCTTGCCCGCGGCGTCCTTGCCCGCCTCGGCTTTGTCGTCGTCACCCCAGTCGAGGTGGTAGTCCTTCTTGTGGCCCTGGCCGTCGTCCACGGAGATGTCCTGCTTGCCCTCCTTGTCGGGCTCGGACATCGTGATCGTGTTGTCGCCCTTCTTGACCGACACCGTGTCCGTGTCGTCGGCGTCCTTGATGGCTTCGCCGGTCTTCGGGTCGATCGGGTACGGCTCGCCGGTCGACGGGTCGACTTCGAGGGGCTTCCCGGTGATCGGGTTCTTGCCCTCTTCCGGCTTCGCGGGCTCCTCGGCCTTCGGGGGCTCGGCGGCCGACGGCGTCGTGGAGCCGCTTCCGGTGCTGCCCGAGCTCCCCGTGCTGCCGCTCCCGGTGCTGCCCGTGTTCCCGGTGTTGCCGGTGTTCCCCGTGTTGCCGGTGTTCCCGGTCTTGTCGCCGCCGCCTTCGTTCTTGGCCTCGGTCAGCTGGTTGCGGTAGCCGTCCATGTACCGCGCGAGCGCGCCGAACTGCTGGTCGATCGTGTCCTTGGCGGCCTTGCAGGAGCCGTCGAACGCGGTGATCAGGCTCTTGTACTCGGTCGAAAAGGCACCGTCGCGCCAGTAGCGGCAGACGTTGCGGCCGTAGTCGATGTTCTCCTGGTTGAAGCAGCCGTCGTCGTTCTGCAGGCGCTCGGCCAGGTTGGAGTTGTTGCCGTGCTTGGCGTTCACGGCGTCGATCCAGCCGGCGACCTTCATGAAGTCGTCGAATTCCTCGGTCTCGTTGTTGGCGATCTTGAGGACGTCCAGCGCCATCGGGATGTCGGCCTCGGCGATCACCGGGCGGTGCAGCTGCAGGACCTCGTCGACCTTCTTCTTGACCGCGGTGAAGACCTGCGTCACGGTCTGGGGGATCAGCTTCGCCGCGCCGTCGATCTGCTGCGACAGCTCCTTGGCGTGCGGCTTGATCGTCTCGTCGTACTTGATTTCGGCCGCGTTGGCGCCCTTGCCCTTCCACGCGTCGAAAAGGGTCTGGAGTTCGGTGTCGCTCTTGGTGAGCGCGTCCTCGACGACCTTGTGCGCCTTGGCCAGGTCGTCGGCGTCGCCCAGGAACTTCTGGTACTGGATCCCGCGGTTCTCGTGGAACTTGTCCTTGAGCTCCTTCTGCGAATCCCGCTTCTGGCCGAACTTGTTCCAGACCTCGTCGGTCCACTTCGCCAGCATGTCGACGGCGACGTTGCCCTGGTCGAGCTGTTCGTCGGAACTCTTCGCGCCGGCCCCCAACGTCGGCGCGCCGATTCCGTCGAGGTTCTTCTTCGCCTGGTCGCGCGCGGCGGTGTCGCGGTCGTGTTCCTGCTTCTTGGCCGCGGCTTCCTGCTGCGCTTCCTGCAGCGCTTCGTCGACGTCTTCGGTCGACCCCGGCAGCCAGTCGTTGCTCAGGCTGTTGTCGGAGTAGTTCTCGATGTATTTGTTGGCGTACGCTTCTTCTTCGTCCGTGAAGTAGACGGAGTCTTCGCTGTACTCCTCCATGAGCTTGGTTTTCGCAGCCATGGAGACGTTCGGGTCGTCGAGGACCTTCTTGATGTCAGCCCATTCGGCCATCAGCGGTTACCCCCGGCCTGGTTCGCCGTCGCGCCGGCGTTCTGCTCCTGCGCGGTGTACTTGGCGCCCGCGGACCCGATTCCGCTGCCCAGGTTCAGCAGGGCGTTCGACAGCCCGGTCATGCCCGCGCCGATTTCGTCGATCCCGGCCTTGTACTTGCCGAAGCTCTCCTGGTGCACGCGACCGAAGTCCCCCGCGACGATTTCGGTCGGCGCGACCTTCTTCGCTTCGTTCGCCGGGTCGTCGGCGACGTCCGCCAGGCGGATCTGCGCCCGCGTCATCGCCTCCGAACTCGCTTCGTAGCCGTTCGGCATGGTCGCTGCCCCCTTCGATCCCACAGTTCCCCAGACGTTCCGGGACTGTGACGCGCCCGGACGCCGTTCGGTGCCGTCGCAGATGCACACAGAGTCTAGCGCCCTGCCGGGCGCCGGACCTGGGCTTCCGCGAAGTGCACCCGGCCGGGAGCTACCGGCCGGCGTGCTGCGCCGCGACCGCCTCGGAGATCACCTCGGCGACGCCGCGGATGTCCACCAGCCGGTCGAGTTCGTCGATGTCGACCGAGACGCCGTAGGTCACTTCGACCCGCGACAGCAGCTGGATCCGCTGCCGGGACGTCATGCCGAGGTCGTCGAACGGCGTGGTCTCGGTGAGCCGCTCGGGCGGGATCTCCAGCGCGAAGGAGATGATCCGCCGGATCTCGTCGACGTAGGTGCCCGGGTCAGCCATGCCGCTCATTCTGGCCCCACCAGCGCTCGCGAGCCGCGACGCGGGAGACCTTGCCGCTGGAGGTCCGCGGCACCTCGCCCGGCCGCACCAGCCAGAGGGCGCGCAGCGGCAGGTCGTGGGCCGCGGAGACGGCCCGCCGCACGGCCGTCTCGACCGAGGCGTCCGGCACGGTGCACCCGGCCACCACCGCGACACCTTCGCCGTGGCCGTCCCGCACCGCGAAGGCGGCGACCCGCCGGATGGCCGGGTGTGCGGCCTCGACCGTCGCCTCGATGTCCTGCGGGTGGTGGTTGCGGCCGTCGACGATGATCAGGTCCTTGAGCCGGCCGGTGACGTACAGCTCGCCGTCGTGGACGAAGCCGAGGTCGCCGGTGCGCAGCCAGCCGCCGGGGGCGATCACGTCGTCGCGGCCCCAGTAGCCGTCGGCGACGTTCGGCCCGGACACCTGGATCTCTTTGTCGACAATGCGGATCCGCTGGCCGTACGGCCGCCCCACCGACACGCGCGGCTCGCCGTCGAACGCCGTGATCGTCGGCCCCTCGTCGCCCGCGCTCGTGACGAACACCGTCGCCTCGGCCAGCCCGTAGCACGGCTTGTGCGCGGTCCGCGGCAGCCCGAAGGGGGCGAAGGCCCGCTCGAACGCCTCGACGGTGGCCGCGCGGACCGGCTCGCTGCCGTTGAGCAGCGAGTTCACCCGCGAGAGGTCGACGGCTTCGAGGTCGGCCGCCGCCTCGGCGGCCAGGTCGAAGGCGAAGTTGGGCGCGGCGGTGACGACGCCCGGGTGTTCGGCCAGCAGCCGGATCCAGCGCAGCGGATCGCGCACGAACTCCATCGGGGTGAAGAAGACCGACCGCGAGCCCAGGAAGACGGGCGTGCCGATGAGCAGGACCAGGCCCATGTCGTGGAAGAACGGCACCCAGCCGGCCAGCGGGGTCGACGCGTCGGCGTGGTAGCACCGCGTGGTCTGCCAGCAAGCGGCCACCAGCGCGCGGTGCGAGATCACCGCGCCGGCCGGGCGGCGCGTCGAGCCGGACGTGTACTGCAGGTACGCGGGGTCGGTCACCACGACCGAGGCGGGCGACTCGGCGTCGTCGGGCTCGATGTCCTCGACGGCGAGCGCGGTGACCGGCGGAACCTTCTCCAGCAGGTCCTTCGAGGTCAGGCAGGCCGCCGGGGTGGCGTCCGCGAAGGCCGACTCGATCCGGGCGCGGCCGGTGCGGCCGGTCGGGACGGACAGCGGCACCGCGACGCGTCCCGCGTAGAGCGTCCCGAGGAAGGCGGTGACGTAGCCGAGGTCCTGCCGGGCGACGATCGCCACGCGGTCGCCCGGCCGGGTGACGCGCCGCAGCTCGCGGGCGACGCCGCGGACCCGGGCGAGCACCTGCGGCCAGGTCAGCGTGTGGTCGGTGGGGCCGGGGAAGGTGCGGCAGGTGAACGCGGGCCGGTCTTCGGCGGCGTTGCGGAGCAGGTGGTCCGTGAACGGCGTGGCGAGGACGTCATCCGGGACGGCTGCGGGCGGCACAGGCCCATCCTGCCCTACCGTGTCGAAGCGATGGACGAGTTCGAACGGCACGGCATCGGGGTGGTCTCCGGCCGCGACGCGTGCGCCCGTGCCCTGCGGTCACCCGGGCTGACGTCGGATCCGGGCGGCGGCTCGCCCAGCGTGCTGCTGCGGGACGGCGAAGATCACACCCGGGTGCGCGCGGTGCTCCGGGAGATCATCGCCGGGCTGGAGCCGCTCCCCGAAGCCCTGCGAGCCGGGATCGAAGCGACAGTGGCGGGGCTGGGGACGTCGTTCGACCTGGTGCGCGACTTCGCGCGGCCGGTGGCGGGCGCGGTGACGTCGGCGGTGCTGGGCGTGCCCCTCGACGACGTGTTCCTGGACCACCTCGAGGCGACGACGGCGAACCTCGACGTCTTCGGCGGCACCGACCGGGCCGGGCAGGCGTCGGCGTTCCGGCTGGCGGTGCAGCTGAGCCGGGCGCCGGCCGGGCCGGGCGGCCTGACGGCCTTGCGGGAGGCGCACACGGCCGGGCGGCTCGACGAAGACGAGCTGATGATCAACGCGGTGGTGCTGGCTCACGCGGCGTACGAGAACTCGCTGAACTTCCTGGCCTGCGCGGGCCTCGAACTCGCCACTTCCGGTCCGCGAAGCGTGCGGGAGCTCGTGACGGCGATCTGCCCGGCCCGGTACGTCCTGCGGTTCGGCCCGGACGGCCCGGTGGCGATCTCCCTCGCCGACGGCCTGCCGTTCGGCCTCGGCCGCCACGCGTGCCCGGGCTCCGGGGTGGCGGTGGCCGAGGGTGAGATCGCCCTCACCGCGCTGGCGAAGCTTCTCGGCGGCGGGTGCCGGGTGGGCGAAGTCCGCTGGAAGACCCACCCGGTCTTCCACGGCTTGGCCTCGGCGCGGGTTGTCGTGAGTGGTAATTCGGGTTAGAACCCCAATTACCACTCACGACAGCCGCGGCAGACTCAGGAAACGGCGGAGACCACGCCGGCCAGGCGGTCGGCCGCGGCCTGGGCGGTGGACTGGGCCGGGGCTTCGACCATCACGCGGACCAGCTGCTCGGTGCCGGACGGGCGCAGCAGCACCCGGCCCTCCTCGCCCAGCTCGGCCTCGACCTCCCCGACGGCGGTGCGGACCTCGGACGAGTCCGCGACCGCGGCCTTGTCGGCCACCGGGACGTTGACCAGCACCTGCGGCAGCCGGTTCATCACGGCCGCCAGGTCGGCCAGGGACTTGCCCGTCTCGGCCATGCGGCTCATCAGGCGCAGCGCGGTCAGCAGGCCGTCGCCGGTGGTGGCGTGGGCCGGGAGCACGACGTGGCCCGACTGCTCGCCGCCGAGGGCGAAACCGCCCGCGCGCAGCTCCTCCAAGACGTACCGGTCGCCCACCGCCGCCGTGACGACGTGGATGCCGTGCGCCTTCATGGCCAGGTGCAGGCCGAGGTTGCTCATCACGGTCGCGACCAGCGTGTCCTTGGTCAGCTCGCCGGCCTCGGCCAGCGCGAGCGCGAGGACGGCCATGATCTGGTCGCCGTCCACCAGCTCGCCGGCGGAGTCGACGGCCACGCAGCGGTCGGCGTCACCGTCGTGCGCGATACCGAGGTCGGCGCCGTGGGCGACGACCGCTTCGCGCAGCTTCTCCGGGTGGTTGGAGCCGCAGTGCTGGTTGATGTTGATGCCGTCCGGGTCGGCGTGCAGCGCGACCACCTCGGCACCGGCCCGGCGGTAGACCTCGGGCGCGGCGGCCGACGACGCCCCGTTCGCGCAGTCGACGACCACCTTGAGCCCGGCCAGCGGGTGCGGCGTGGCGCCGAGCAGGTGGGTGGCGTAGCGGTCGAGGGCGTCTTCGACGTCCGTGACGCGGCCCACCCCGGCGCCCGTGGGGCGGACGGCGTCGGCGGACACGCCGGCTTCGATCTCGTCCTCGATGCCGTCGGGGAGCTTGTGCCCGCCCGCGGCGAAGAGCTTGATGCCGTTGTCGGGCATCGGGTTGTGCGACGCGGAGATCATCACGCCGAGGTCGGCCTCGAGCGCGCCGACCAGGTAGGCGACGGCCGGGGTGGGCAGCACGCCGACGCGGCGGACGTCGGCACCGGCGGACGTGAGGCCCGCCACGACCGCGGCTTCCAGCATCTCGCCGCTGGCACGCGGGTCGCGGCCGACGACCGCGACCGGCCGGTGGGAGCGGTCGTGCGCGGCGAGCACGCGGGCGGCACTGGCCGCCAGGGCCAGCGCCAGCTCCGGCGTCAGCTCGGCGTTGGCCAGGCCACGGACCCCGTCGGTCCCGAACAGGCGTGCCATCGATCGACCTCCTCTGTGCGGCCGCACCAGTGCGACCACCAAGACAACCTAGCGATCCTGACGGACCGGGTACCCCCACCCCGGTGATGTCGCTCCCGACCCCGGAAACGACACACGACCCCGGAAAAAGCCGGGTCTTGAAGACAGCGAAGCGCCCATCCGATGGACGGATGGGCGCTTCGACGAGTTGCGCCTGGCGGCGCGATCAGCGCTTGCTGTACTGCGGGGCCTTGCGGGCCTTCTTGAGGCCGTACTTCTTCCGCTCCGTGGCGCGCGCGTCACGGGTCAGGAAGCCGGCCTTCTTGAGGGCCGGGCGGTCGTCGGCGTCGACCTCGACGAGCGCACGCGCGATCGCCAGGCGCAGCGCGCCGGCCTGACCGGAGACGCCGCCGCCCTTGAGGTTGGCGAAGATGTCGAAGGAGTCCGGCTTCTCGACCGTGACCAGCGGCTCGCGGATGAGCTGCTGGTGCACCTTGTTCGGGAAGTACTCCTCGAGGGTGCGGCCGTTGAGCTTGAACTCACCGGTGCCCGGGACGACCCGCACGCGGACGACGGCCTCCTTGCGGCGGCCGACGGTCTGCGCGTTGCCACCGGCGGCACGCGACGGACGCGGCGCGGCGGGGGTCTCGCTGGTCGCGACGGCGCCGGTCTCGGTCGCCGCGAGAGTCTCGGTGGCCTCGACGACCTCGGGGGTCTCGGTCTCGGTGCTGGTCACAGACTGTTCCTCACTCACTGCGCGACCTGCGCGATCTTGGTGATCTCGCGCGCCTGCGGCTGCTGCGCGGCGTGCGGGTGCTGCGGGCCGGCGTACACCTTCAGCTTCTTCGCCTGGGCGCGGCCGAGCTTGTTCTTCGGCAGCATGCCCTTGACGACCTTCTCGACAAGGTGCTCGGGCTTGGTGTCCAGCAGCTCGCCGAACGAGCGCTTCCGCAGACCGCCCGGGTAACCGCTGTGCCGGTACGCGAACTTCTGCTCGCGCTTGTTTCCGGTGAGCGCGACCTTCTCGGCGTTGACGATGATGACGAAGTCACCGGTGTCCACGTGCGGGGCGTAGGTCGGCTTGTGCTTGCCGCGCAGCAGCGTGGCGACCTCGGTCGCCAGCCGTCCGAGCACGACATCCTCGGCGTCGATCACGTGCCAGGCACGAGTGACGTCGCCGGGCTTGGGGCTGTACGTGGGCAAGGGTCTACCTCGTCGTCAACATTGCGTGTGGGTTCTGTGCGGGCCTAGCGCTTACGCGCCGCAGCGCACAACGACATATGAAGATACCCCCACGGTCACCGCACCCGCGCATCGGGGGTGGTGGAAGCGCCCATATTAGGCTCCAGGCGGCCCGGGCGCAGCGGGGACTCTACCGGAGTTTTCCCGCCGAAGCGCCTGCACGCGCCGCCGCGACACGCGAGGATGGGGCCATCCGGGCGACACAGCTGAGCAGGGGACGGCATGAGCAAACGACCGACGGCGATCTTCGTCCTGGGCGCCCTGCTGGCCCTGGTCAGCGCCTGCGGCACGGCGAAGGCGGGCACCGCGCTGCCGAAGGGCGACGACGCGGCGGACTACGTCGGCGCCAAGTTCGAGCAGGTCATCGGCAAGCTGTCGGACGCCATCACCGACTCGCGCGACGTCACCAACTCGCTGGACGCCTACTTCAAGTTCGACGACAAGTGGATCCACAGCACGGTGACGTCGGCGCGCACCGGCAGCCCGGAGAGCCGGGCGGTGCGGCACCGGTCGCAGAAGAACCCCGATGAGATCATCGACACGTACACGCCCGCGGACGGCGCGGTCGAGTACACCTACCTCGGCCCGGTGTACGTCCAGAAGGGCGTCTCGCCGACGGCGTGGGTGTCGATGCCGAAGCCGGAGGGCGGCCTGGTCCTGCCGTGCGCCTGGGGCGGGGTACTGACGCCGTGCCGGATGGCGGACTCGACCGTCGAGGCGTACCGGGCCGACAAGCGGGCCGTGCGCGGGGCGAAGAGCCTCGGCGACGGCAAGACCGCGCTGACCGTGAACGTCCCGTTCGGGATCTTCGTCAAGAACAAGGTCGAGATCCTGCCGCCGAGCCTCACCGACAAGATCGGGCCGGAGCTGAAGAAGGCGGCGGTGCCGGCCACGATCACGCTGAACCCCGACGGCAGCCTGGTCTCCTTCGTGATGGAGGCCAAGTTCGCCGGTGACGGCCACCAGCTCGAGCTCAAGTACGAGTTCCGGTTCACCGGCAAGGCGAGCCAGCAGGACATGCCGAAGCTGCCGGACGCGAGCCAGATCACGGTGCTGCCCGACCGGGCGGCGATGGACGACTTCTACCGCCGGCTCGGCGAAGCGCAGGGCAGCTGAGTGACCACGACCCGAGGTGAGCTCCGATGACTCAGCCATCCGACCCGCAGCAGCCGCAGCAGTGGTGGCAGCCGCCCGCCGCCGGGCCCGCACCGCAGCCCGGCGCGTGGCAGCCCGAGCAGCAGGCGACCGGCCCGCACGCCGGGCAGTGGCAGCAGCACGCCGCCCCGGGTTCGACGGGCTCCTACACCGGCCCGTGGAACCCCGGACAGCCGTCCGGCTCGTTCTCCGGGCCGTGGCAGCCGGGACAGCCGAGCGGTCCGTGGCAGCCGCCGTCGCAGCCGGCACCGCAGCAGCAGCCGCCGACCCCCGGCCACGGGCAGCCGCAGTACGGCGGTGGGTTCCAGCCGGCGCAGTACGGCGGTCTGGGCGCGTTCCCGGCCGAGCCGGCGAAGCAGCCGAAGTCGAAGAAGCCGGTGCTGATCGCCGGTGCGGCGGTCCTGGTGCTCGCCCTCGGCGGCGGCGCGGCGTGGCTGCTGGGGGCGTTCCGCGGGGACGTCCTGGAGCAACAGTCCCTTCAGGACGGTGTGGTCAAGGTCCTGAACGAGAACTACGGCGAGCCGGACGTGAAGAACGCGCAGTGCCCGGCGAACGAAGCCGCCCGGAACGGCACGACGTTCGACTGCACGGTGACCATCGGCGGGCAGCAGAAGAAGGTGACCGTGCGGGTGCTCAACGACCGGCCCGAGTACGAGGTCGGCGCCCCGCACTGACGGCTTTCGGGGGTCCGGGTGGCGAAGCCCCGGCCCGAGGCGAAGCCTCGGTTGGACACTGGGTTTCCCCGTTGGCGGGCAACAGAAAACGGCGGGCCCCGCACCGGAGTGCGGGCCCGCCGTGGTTTCCGGGACTACCGGCTCAGAACAGGCCTTCGACGGCGTTGTCCGTGGACTGGTAACCGTCGGCGATCTGCGGCAGGGCGGCGGCGATCTGCGCCAGAACCTGCTTCAGGTCCTCGAACTTCTGGTCCCAGGTGCGCTGGGCAGCGTCGTACTGCTCCTTCGCGGAACCGGTCCAGGTGGTGGTCAGCGGCCGCAGGTCGTCCTTGAGGCGGTCGAAAGCGCTCTGCAGCTCGCCCCCCGTCGCTGTGCAGTCGTCCGCGGCCTGGCGGATGGTGGCGTAATTGACGACAATGCCGGCGCCATCAGGCATGACTTACTCCTTTTGAGCTGAAGCTGGTGGGTGGTCGAGAAAGGATTAGGAAGGTGCTCAGCCGAGGGCGTCGAAGCCGCGGTTGATGGCGCCCATGATCTCCTGCTGCTGCTGCTCGGAACGCTCGTACTTGGAGCCGGCCTCGCGGAGCAGCTCACCGATGCGCTGCAGGGCCTGCGCCATGCCGCGGGCGTCGTCGTCGAAGCGCAGCATCACGTGGTCGAACGCCTTCTGCGCTTCACCCTGCCAGCCGGCGCGGGTGGCCTCGATGCGGTCGCGCAGCGTCGAGAGGTTCTGGTCCATCTGGGCTCGAACCTCGGTGACGCGACCCTCGGCCTCGGTGAACTGAGCAACTGTCCCTTGGAATCCCTGTCCGGCGCTCATACCGGTACCCCCTTCATAAGAGTGGTGGTTGTCCGTACCAAGCTTGTTCGTTCGTACGGCCCTACGACGCAGACATTGCCACGTCCGGTTCCCCCTTGTCGTGGTTTGCCCGGAAGTAGTTGCTTGCGTTAACGCTCGCCGCGGGAACCGGTCGCGGCGGGTATCCGGGGAACACCCCGAACGGATGGAGCATCACCCGGAAAAGTGTTCTCTACCAGCGGGATTAGCACGCGCACAGCGACCGTCGCGCCCGTTTCACCGATCACGCTGCATGATTCGCATCTGGGAAAAGTCTTCGTCCTCGTCACCCGATCGAGGGTCTCGGACCGGAGATTGCGAACGCGAAGGAACCGGATCGGGAACCGCGGGAACCGCCAGCCCGCGGGCGCGCCGGAACCGTTCGGCGGCCGCGCGCAGCGTGCCCGGCGTCGGATCGCCGGACTTCGCGCCGCGCCCGCTCCGCTTCAGGAGGTCGGCGTTTTCGCTGTGGTGCCGCTGGTTGCGGGCCTTCGCGTTCCCGGCGACGCGGCGCGCGTGCGTCACCGCGTCCTGGCCGATGCGCTTGAAGGACGCCGCGGCGCTTTCGAATTCTTCGGACGGCACCGCGTGCCCTGCTCTCAGTTGAGGATTTCCACCGTGCGCACGGCCTGCGCGCAGGCCGCGGCGACCCGCTCCCGCAGCGGGGCCGTGGCGTACTGGCAGCCGACATGGACCCGGATCCGGCCGTTCGCCACGACGTACCAGTCGACCTGGAGATCGGGCCGGTTCAGCTTGCTCTCGTGGTACCCGATCACCGTCTTGCCGGCGTACGACAGGCTCGGATTGAACGCGCTGTACCGCTCTTCGCTCTCCGCGCCGCGCCTCAACTCGTCGACGAGCTTCTGCGGGTCCGCGGTCGCGTCGTAGTCCATGACGTACTCCTGCGCGACCACGAGGTCGTTGCCGTCCCGGGACTCCTGCGGGTGGATCACGACCTGTTTCTTGGCGACCTGGTCGTCGGTCTGGACCCAGTCCTCCGGCGCGACGAACTTGAAGTCGTACTGCGAAAGCGTCCGGCCGCTCTCCGCCTGGGTGCCGGAACTCTTGAACACGAAGAACCCGGCGACGAGCGCGGCCACGACGACCACCGCGGCCGCGACCAGGCCCCACAGCTTGCGCCGGCTCTTCCCGGCCGGGGCCGCGGGCGGGGCGGACGCGGCCGGGCCCGGCGAAGTGGGCCGGGCGGGCTGCCCGGCGGGCGGCGGCCACGGCCGGGACACCGGCTGGCCGGCCGGTGGCGACGGCGGGGGTGGCTGCCGGTTCGGGAACCCACCCGGCGCGGCGCGCGGCGGCGCCGGGCGCGGGGCGACGTCGCCGGGGCGGACGACCTCCGTGCGCTGCGCCGCCGGGCCGAGGGCGCCGCCCGGTGCCGCGGCCAGCCGCGCCATCGCTTCGCCGGGCAGCGCGCCGGTGCGGTCCGGGTCCACCAGCACCGCCCGCAGCGCACCGCGCGCGACGACCGTCTCGGGCTGGTCGAGGCTCGTCGGCACGACGCCGGTGCGTTCGTGCACCAGCCGCGAGATCATCGGGATCCGGCTCGAGCCGCCGACCAGGAAGATCGCCGTGAGCTGCTTCGGCCGCAGGCCGGCGTCGCCGATCGCGGCGACCGTGAGCTCGACAGCACGGCCCAGCGGGGCCGCGATCAGCCGTTCGAGGTCTTCGCGGGTGACGTGCGCGTCGGCGAACGGCGGCGGCATCGGCACGTCGGTGTAGGCGTGCCGCGACAACGTCTCCTTGGCACCCCGCACGTCCTGGCGCAGCACGCGGCGGCGGCGCCGGTCGACCAGCTCGCGTCCTTCGACGAGCTGGCGCCACGCGTCCTGGTCCGCACCCGCGACGAGCGAGCCGACGTGCTCCAGCAGCGCCTGGTCGATGTCCGCGCCGCCGAAGCCGGGGTCGCCGCGGGTGGCGAGCACCTGGAAGCCGCCGCGCTGCGGACGGCCGGCGCGGTCCCGCGCGGTGTCCGGCGGCAGCCGCCGCACCACGCTGACGTCGACCGTGCCGCCGCCGAGGTCCAGCACCGCGAGCGCGTCGCCGGGGCGGCCGCTGAACTCGACGGTGCGGTCGTTCGTCACGTCCTGCGGCGCGAACGTCGCCGCGTGGTACACCGCCGCCGCGACCGGCTCCGGCACCAGCGCGACCTCGCGCGCCAGCCCGCCCGCGGCCTGCCGCAGCAGCCGGGTGCGGATCGCGCCCCAGTCCGCGGGATGGGTCAGCACGAGCAGGTCGACCTCGGCGTCACCGGCCAGGCGGCGCGCCTCGGAGACCGCGCGCCCGAGCACGGCGTGCACGACGTCGGTCACCCGCAGGACGTTTTCGCCGAGCAGGAGCTCGCCCTCGTCGATCCGCCGCTTCGGGTTCGGCTCGTACCGCGACGGGTCGACCGCCGCCTGCCGCTCGGCCTCCTGGCCGACGAACAGCGTGCCGTCCGCCGCCGCGTACACCGCCGAGGACATCAGCGGCTGGCCGTCGATCACCACGACCTGCGGCTCGCGCCCGTTCACCGAGGCGACGACGCAGGTGCTCGATGTCCCGAAGTCCACCGCAACCCGGACCGTCACCAGCAGCTCCCAAGAACGACGCAGTCTTCGTCGCGATCCCCCGCGCCCCGCTGCCGGGACGCGCCCTCGGGGAGGAACCTACCCACCTCGCCGAGAGCGCGTCCGGCCGCCGTCCTCAGTCGGGCTGGATCCACGACACCTGGATGAGCTGCTTGCCGTTCTTCCGGGTGAGCAGGTTGCCCCGGCCCGGCGGCAACGCGGACGGTTTGATGTTGCCGACCAGGGCGCCCTCATCGCGGGAGCCGTTCATCACCATGCCCGGGGCCGCGATCTCCTTGAGCTTGCCGATGATCGGGTCGTACATCGCCTTGCTCGCGCCACCGGTGCGCCGCACGACCACCAGGTGCAGGCCGACGTCCTTGGCCTGCGGCAGGAAGTCGGAGATCTTCCGCAGCGGGTTGTTCGTCGAGGTGGCGACCAGGTCGTAGTCGTCGACCAGGATGAACAGCTCCGGGCCCTTCCACCAGGACCGCGTCTTCAGCTGCTCCTGGGTGACGTCCGGGCCGGGCAGGCGCCGCGTCATCGAGTTGAAGACGTCGCCGACCATGCTCTCCAGCTGCGCCGAGGACACCGCGTACCCGAGCAGCGAATCGCCCTGGATGAAGCCCAGCATCGTGCGCCGGTAGTCGACCAGCAGGATCAGCGCTTCCTTGGCGGTGTAGCGCTCGGAGATGCCCCGGGCGATCTGCCGCAGCAGGTTCGTCTTCCCCGACTCGCCGTCGGCGAAGGCGTAGAAGTGCGGCTCGGCGTTGAAGTCGAGGTAGATCGGCTGCAGGTCCTCTTCGTTGACCCCGATCGGGATCAGCTTCGAATCCCGCGCGGAATCCAGCTGCAGCACGTCCTCGTAGGTGATCAGCTCCGGCAGCAGCCGGACCTGCGGCGCGACCCGGCCACGCCAGGCACCCTTGATCTTCGCCACCGCGTCCGCCACCCCGGCCGCGATCGTCTCCGGGTCGCTGGACCCGTCGATCCGCGGGAGGCCGCCGAGCAGGTGCAGCTTCTCCCGGGTCAGGCCCCGGCCCGGCCGCCCGGCCGGGACGTTCACCGCGACGCGCCGGTCGATGTCCGACTCGGTCGGGTCACCGAGCCGCAGCTCGAACCGGGTGCCCAGCATGTCCTTGATCGCCGGGCGGATGTCGGCCCACCGGTTGGCGGAGATGACCACGTGCACGCCGTAGGACAGACCCTGCGTGGCGAGCCGGGTGATCGTGGTTTCCAGCTCTTCGAAGTCGTCGCGCAGGGCCCGCCAGTTGTCCACGACCAGGAAGGCGTCGCCGAACGGGTCCCGGTCCGGGCGGATCTCCCCGCGGCGCTTGCGGTTGCGGAACTCGGTCATCGAGTCGATGCCCATCGCCCCGAACCGGCCTTCCCGCTCGGTGAGCAGGGTGGTCAGCTCGGCCACGATCCGGCGGGCCTTGTCCGGCTCCCGCCGCGCGACCGCGACGCCACCGACGTGCGGCAGGTCCGCGAGCCCGGCCAGGGTGCCACCACCGAGGTCGAGGCAGTAGAACTGCGCCTCCTCCGGCGTGTGGGTCAGCGCCATCGACATGATCAGCGTCCGCAGCATGGTCGACTTGCCGGTCTGCGGACCGCCGACGATCACCCCGTGCCCGGCCGCGCCGGAGAAGTCCGCCCACAGCGGGTCACGGCGCTGCTCGTACGGCCGGTCGATGATGCCCAGCGGCACCTGCAGCCGCCCGTTGCCGAAGTAGCCCACCGGGGACAGGCCGCGGTCGTCGGTCGGGTTCAGGTTCGGCAGCAGGGTGTCGAGGGAGTTCGGGTCCTTCAGCGGCGGCAGCCACACCTCGTGCGCCGGCGGGCCCTGGCCCACCAGCCGCGAGACGATGACGTCGAGCTCGCTGGGTTCGACCGCCTCTTCCGACTGCGGGGCCTGGGCCACCGGAGCGGCCTCGACCAGCTGCGGCTCCGGCTCCTTCGGCAGCTCCACGAAGTCCGGGACGAACAGCTGCGGCCGCTTGTCCGCGCGGACCACGGTCGCCGCCGGGCCCGCCACCTTCAACCCCGCCGGCCGGTAGGGGCCCGAGACGTAGGACGCCTTGAACCGCACCAACGTCGAGGTGTCGTACTTCAGGTACCCGCCACCGGGGACCGACGGCAGCTCGAACGCGTCCGGCACGCCGATCGCGGCGCGGGACTCCGCCGCCGAGAACGTCTTGAGGCCGATCCGGTACGACAGGTGGGAGTCGAGGCCGCGCAGCTTGCCCTCTTCGAGGCGCTGCGAGGCGAGCAGCATGTGCATCTGCAGCGATCGGCCCAGCCGGCCGATCGCGACGAACAGGTCGATGAAGTCCGGCTTCGCCGACAGCAGCTCGGAAAACTCGTCGCAGACGATGAAAAGCGCGGGCAGCGGGTCGAGGTCCGCGCCGTTTTCGCGGGCTTTCTCGTATTCCCAGACGTTCTTGAAGTTGCCGCCGTTCTTCAGCGCTTCCTGGCGCCGGTTCATCTCGCCGGCCAGCGCGTCCTTCATGCGGTCGACCAGCGTGACCTCGTCCGCGAGGTTGGTGATCACCGCGGAGACGTGCGGGGCCTTGTCCAGCCCCAGGAACGTCGCACCACCCTTGAAGTCGACGAGGACGAAGTTCAACGTCGAAGAGGAGTGCGTGGCCAGCAGGCCCAGCACCAGGGTGCGCAGGAACTCCGACTTACCGGAACCGGTCGCACCGATGCACAGGCCGTGCGGCCCCATGCCTTCGGCGGCGGCTTCCTTGATGTCCAGCTCGACCGGCTGGCCGTACTCGCCGACACCGAACGGAACCCGGTAACGGTCCCGGATCGGCCGCGGCCGCCACGCCTGCTGGACGTCGAACGTCATCGGGTCGCCGGGGATGCCGAGCAGCTCCAGCAGCGACGGGTTGGACAGCAGCGGCTCTTCGTCGCCGACGTCCTGGCCCGCGGCACCGCCGACGCGGTACGGCGAGATGAGCCGGGCCAGCGACTCGGTCTCGACCAGGCTGAGGGTGTCCGGCCGGCCGAACCACTCGACGCCGCCGGCGCTGCGGGCACCCAGCCTGTCCGCCTCCACCACCAGCCGGAGGCCGCGGCGGGCGGCGAGGTTGCCGAGGGAGTCGGACAGGTCGATCAGCGTGACGCCGACCAGCCCCTCCTCCAGGACGATCTGCTCTTCGCGGGTGACCTCGGCGTCGTCGATGATGATCACGACGTGCGGCTGGTCCGGCGCCGGGGTGGCGTTGCGCGAGAACCGCTGGCGGTCACGCAGTTCTTCGTCGAGCCAGTCTTCGATCTGGGCCAGCGAACCGGCCATCATGCGGAGCTGGCCGATGCCGTCCGACAGCGTGGGGTGCTGGACGTGCGGCAGCCACTTCGCCCACTCCCACTCCTCCTTCGCGCGGCCCGCGGTGGCCACCGCGATCAGCACGTCGTCGGGGCTGTGGAAGGAAACCAGCTGCGCGAGCATCGCGCGGGTGAGGCCGCGGGTCAGCGCGCGGTCGCCCTGCATGCTGACCGCGGCGAACCCGCGCAGCGTGATCTGGGTCGGCAGGTCCGGCACGATCGAGTGCGCGCGCACGAACCGGCGCAGCGCGAGGGTGGCGATCGGCTCCAGCTCGTCGACGGGCCCGGTCTGGGGCGGGACCAGCCGCGTGGCGAGCCGGTGCGAGCTGCGCCCGACGCGCAGGTGCAGGAAGTCCTGGTCGTTCTGCCGGCGTTCCCACATCCGGCGGCTGGCGGCCAGCGACCAGAGGGACTGGGGGTCGGGGTGCACCCATTCCAGGGCGGCGCGCTGGTCGACCATCGCCTCGCGGGCGCGGTCGCGCATCTGGCCCAGGTAGCGCAGGTAGTCCTTGCGGTCCTCGTCCATCTCGGCGCGCTTGGCGCCGCCGCCCTTGCCACCGCCGCCGGCCATCATCCCGAGCGTGCCGACGACCATCATGCCGCCCATGGCCATCATCATCGGGTTCCGGTTGCTGGCCTGGAACATGAAGACCATCATCCCGAGCGACGCGACGATCATGACGACCGGAAGCGCCTTCATGACGATGTTCCCGGGGATGACGCGCGGCACCTCGGGTGGCGGCTCGAGGTGCACCTCACCGCCCGGTGGCCGCGGTGCCGCCAGCCGCGGCGACTTCTTGAACTGCAGCGTGCTCATCGAAGGACCCCTCATTCAAACTCGACGATGGCGGCCACCGCGCAAGGTGTGCGCGACCAACCTATCGAACGCCCCCGTGGAATTCCGCCGGATGCCGGAACCGCCCGGGAACGCTGCCCGATCGTCGTCAGGCGAGTGTACGGCCCGGCACCGACAGTAATCTGCGGTTCGTGGCTCTGACCTGCCGTTGCCGGTGATTTTCGGACGTTCGATGATGTCGGCACCGGGGTTCGGTATAAGTTCCCCCGGGAGCAGCATCGACCGAGCGGGGGCAGTGCAGTGGCTACGGGCACGACAGTATTCAGCAGGGTGACGGTCGTCGCGCCGTCCACCCGGATCGACGTGGCGCTGCCCGCCGACGTCGCGGTGGCCGATCTGCTGCCGATGCTGCTGGACATGGCCAAGGAGACGTCGCCCGACGGCGGCGCCCGCCACGGCGGCTGGGCGCTGGCGAAACTCGGCGACGCCCCGCTCGACCCGAGCCGCACCCTGGCCTCGCTCGGCGTCGTCGACGGCGAGCTGCTCCAGCTGCGCAAGCGCAACGAGAACCCGCCGCCGCCGCTGTACGACGACGTCGTCGACGCCATCGCCGAGTCGTCCCCCGACAGCTTCCGGCCGTGGACGAAGGAGACCGCGAACCGGTTCGGGCACGTCGCGGGCGGGCTGGCGCTGTTCGCCGCCGCCGTCGCGCTGTTCATGAGCGGCTCGTTCTACGGCGGCAGCGCGCTGGGCGCGGCCATCGCCGGCGGGATCGGCGCGGTCGCCTGCGTCGCGATCGGCGCGACCCTGGCCAAGGGCTACCAGGCCGAGCCGACCGGCGTGCTGATCGCCGCGGCGGGCGGCCTGCCGCTGGCCTTCGTCAGCGGCTTCTACATCGTGCCCGGGCTGTCCCTGCGGGCGAACCTGCTGCTCGGCGCGGTCCTGGTGATCATCGTCGCCTCGGTCTGCATCATGGTGATCGGCGCCGGCATCACGACGTTCATCGCCGCGGCCACCGCGGGCACCTTCGGCGCGCTGGCCTTCCTGTTCGGCACGCTCGTCGCGCACCCGGCGGCCGGGATCGCGGCCGGCACCGTCGCGGTCGCCCTCGCCTGCATCTCGATCCTGCCGCGCGCCACGATCTGGCTCGCGAAGCTGCCGCTGCCGCACGTCCCGAGCAACGCCGAAGAGCTGAAGGAAGACTCCGGCTTCCCCGACTACCGGGCGATCGAGCGCCGCACCGCGATCGCGCACAACTACATGACCGGCCTGATGGTCGGCTGCGGGGCCACGGTGGCCGTCTCGGCGGTCATCGCCGCGAGCGCGCCCGGCGCGTTCGGGATCATCCTCGGCGTCGTCGCCACGCTCGTCCTGCTGCTGCGCGCCCGCGCGTACGCCAACGGCAGCCAGGCGATCGCCCTGCTCACCACCGGCCTGGTCTCGGCCACCGGGATCGCCGTCGGCTGGCTGATTTCGGCGAACGCCCAGAACCGCCTGCTCTACGTCTTCGGTGTGCTGATCCTGCTCGCCGCGGGCGCGCTCGTCGTCGGCGTGATCTTCCCGAACCAGCGGTTCTCGCCGCCGCTGCGGCGCACGGTGGAGATCATCGAAGCGATCTGCATCGCCTCCGTGCTGCCCCTCGCCCTCGGTGTGATGGACCTCTACACCACCCTGCGGCACCTGAACTTCAAGTGACCGGATCGGGTGATTCTCCGATGGCAGCAGCACGACGTCCCGGCGCCACCCGGCGGACCACGACGGCCCTGCTGGCCGGCACGATCGGCCTCCTGTCGCCGCTGACGCTCGCGGTGCCCGCGTGGGCGCAGGCCGCACCGGCCGACGGCTACTTCGCGGCGCCGCCGCCGGTCGACATGGACAAGCTGCTCCCCGACTCGCGCCAGCCCGACAAGACGTATACGCAGACGAAGGGCTGTGTGCAGCGCAGCACCCTCGGCCAGGACATCCAGCTCAAGAACCGCCCGTGGGGCCAGGAGTACCTGCAGATTTCCAAGGCGCAGGAGATCGTCAAGGCGGCCAAGGGCAGTGTCGGCGGGGGCGTCAAGGTCGCGGTGATCGACACCGGGGTGTCGCGGCACCCGTGGTTCCAGGACCGGCTCAAGTCCGGTGGCGACTACGTGGCCACGCCGACCAAGGGGCAGCCGCCGGGGCTCGAGGACTGCGACGGCCACGGCACCGAGGTCGCCGGGATCATCGGGGCGAAGCCGGACAACCCGGAAGTCGGGTTCGTCGGCGTCGCGCCGGACGCCACCATCGTGTCGTACCGCCAGCTCAGCGAGAACTACGAGCCCGCGAAGCAGAACGGGACGGCCGGCTCGAGCACACCGCCGTCGTCGTCGGGCACGAACCCGCCGTCCGGGTCCAGCACGGAACTGCCGCCGGGTGGCGGTGGTGGCGGGGCCGAAGGCGACGGGACCTCCCCGGGGCAGTCCAACGGCGGGCGCCAGCTGGAGAAGGCCGGCACCGCGGGCACGCTGAAGACGCTGGCCGAGATCATCCACGGCATCGCCGAACGCCGTGAGGCCGACGTCATCAACATGTCGGTCGACAACTGCCGCCCGGCCACCGGGTCGATCACCGAAGGCGAGCAGCAGGTCCAGGCGGCCGTGCGCTTCGCGGCGCAGGCCGGCATCGTGATCGTCGCCGCGGCCGGCAACGCGACGGACACCTGCCCGCAGAACGACCAGCCGGACGCGCGCAAGCCGAAGACGATCGTGACCCCGCCGTGGTTCGCGGACGACGTGCTGTCGGTCGGCGCGATCGACGAGTCCGGCGGCGTGGCGCCGTTCAGCGTGCACGGCCCGTGGGTCGGCGTCGCGGCCCCCGGCACGAAGATCGTCTCGCTCGACCCCGCCGAGGGGTCCGGCAGCCTGGCGAACCTGACGTTCGAGAACGGCGACAAGGCCAGCGAGATCCAGGGCACCAGCTTCGCGGCGCCGTACGTGGCGGGCCTGGCCGCGCTGGTCAAGGCCAAGTACCCGCAGCTCAGCGCGAAGGGCATCGTCAACCGGATCAAGGAGACGGCCCAGCACCCGGCGGCCCCGGGCGGCCGCGACAACTTCGTCGGCTACGGCGTGATCGACCCGGTGGCGGCACTGACGCAGGTGCTGCCGTCGGAGGTCGGGAACCAGGCCCCGGCCCCGGGCCCGCAGCTGGCCCAGCTCCCCCCGGCGAACAACCACAGCTCGACCCCGGTGATCGTGGCACTGGCCGGCACCGCGGGCGGCGTGCTCGCCCTGCTGATCACGTTGTTCGTGATGCACACGATCCGCCGCAACCGTCCGGCCGAGCCCGAAACCACCCGCCGCTGACGCGTGACGAGAAGGTCATCACCAGTGATTGAAGGGTCAGCACTCGTGATTGAAGGGTCGACACGGTATGTCCGCCGTGTCGACCCTTCAATCACGTGAGTCGACCCTTCCGTCACTTCGCCGGGGGCTTCTTCTGGGGTGAGGTCTCGTCCTCGCCGATCACCGGTGGGGCGACCAGGCCGGGCTCGCCCAGCAGTTCCGACGGCTTCGTCGTCGGGCGGGTCTTCGACTGGCGGCGGCCGCCGCCACCGCCTCCGCCGAACGCGCCGAAGCCCATCATCGGCATCATCGGGACGCCGCCCGACGAGCTCTGGTGGTCTTCGGCGGGTGGGGACGGCGGGGTGGCCGCGTCGGCGGACGGTGCGCTGTCCGGGGTTCCGGCGCCCGTGTGGCGTCCCTCCGCCGGGCCGTCGGCCGAAGACGGGGTCATGACTTCGTCGGTCGAAGCCTCGGCCTGTTCGCCCGCCTCGTTCAGGGCGTCGTCGTGGAGCTTGAAGCGCTCCGGCGGGTACCGGTGCCGGATCTCGATCGTGCGGGACGCCGCGTCGGGGTCGTCGACGCCGTTGCACAGCCGGGCGAACGCCTCCAGCACGTCCTGCGCCGTCTCGTGCAGCGCCTTCGCCGAATCCTGCGTCTCCTGCAGCTGGGCCCGCGCCCGCTTGGCACCGCCGGACGGGAGCAGCATCGTCTCCGACGTCAGCTCCGCCGCGTCCACCAGCACCTCGACGAGGTCGACGACGACGTGGCGCAGGGTCGTCACCAGCTCGTCCAGCGCGCCGGCCAGTGCGTCGAGGGCCTCGCGGAGGTCGCCGCCCGCCGCGCCGATCGCGCGGATGTACGCGACGAACGAGTCCGCGTCCTTGCCCTCCCAGCCCGCGTCGAGCCGGCCGAGCTCGTCGTCCAGGCGCGCCGAGACGTCGGCCGCCACGGCGGCCGCCCGGCGCAGGCCGTCCGCTTCCGCGCCGAGCTCGGCCCAGCGGCCCAGCAGCGGCCGGAAGTACGTCTCGACGGGGTCGATCACGCCCAGCTGCTGCGAAAGCTCCGTGAGGTACCCCAGGTACGGCTCGGCCGCCGCCGTGATGTCCTCGCCCGCCGGCACCGGTATCGAGGTCGTCATCCGTCGAGCCTCCCGGCCCGCTTGATCAGCTCCGCGGCTTCCTCGTCCTGCCCGCCGTGGCGGACCGTCACCTGCCGCAGCGCCTCCGCGGCCGAGCGCAGCGCCTCGGCGCCGTCGGCCAGCTGCCGCCGCAGCGCCCCGGACGCGCGGCCGTACGACTCGCCGAGGCCGAGCCGGGCCCCCAGCGTGCCGTAGGACTCCGCGGTGACGTCCCCGCCGACCTCGGCCGCCGCGGCGTCCAGCTCGGCCGCCGCGGCCTCGGCCGTCTCGGCGTACCGGGCGACGACGACGCCGTCCATCTTCAAGCCGGCCACGGCACCTCCGCTCGTGAGAAAGACCTTCGAGCGTGGGACGTCCGCCGCGGCCGGCCGGTTCCGCTCAGTGTTCAACCGAGGCTTCGCCTCGGGCCGGGGGCTTCGCCACCCGAACCCCCGAAAGCCCTCAGTTCGCCGGCTGCTGGGTCGGGTACGAGCCGGCGTTCGGGTCGATCGGCACCGAGTCGAACTGCCGCAGCACGTCCTGGGTGTTCAGCGACGCCCCGGTCGGCAGCAGCCCGATGATCGACTCGGGTGCGGGCTGCCGGTTGTTCATGCCGATCGCGTCCGCGGTCTGCGCGTCCGGGACGCTGTAGCGGACCCCGCGGTCGGAGATCAGCTGGATCTGGCCCTTGCCGAAGCTGGCCTTGCCGGTGGCGGACTGGACCACCGCGGCGAACCCGGGCTTGAGGTAGAAACCGTTGAGCGGCACCCGGTTCGGGCCCGGCGTGGTCACCGCCATCGGGGTGAACTTCTCGCCGGCGCTCTTCTGGCCGGGCAGCTGCGTGTCGACGAAGACCGAGGTGTGCGCGTCCTGGTCGGGGCCGGATCCCACGAGCGACCAGCCCAGGCACGCGACCGACGAGTTCTTCGTCGCGTCGAGGACCGTCGGCACCGAGCGCGGGAAGTCGTCGACCGGGATGTAGTCGGGGTCGGTCGGCTGCAGGGTGTGCACCCCGGCGAGCTTGTCGAGGCCCAGCGTCTGGATCTTGCCGGAGCTGCCGTTCTTCGCGACCCGGATGATGTCGGCGACGGCGTTGGACACCCGCTGGATGCCGCCGCGGGTGATCGCCCAGTAGTTCAGGGTCGTCTCGCCGGCCTGCTGCGTGGCGAAGACGTCGCCCGTGGTCAGGCCGTCGAAGTCCGCCGGGGCCTGGCCGCTCTGGATCTTCGGCGGCGTCAGCTTCGCGACCTCGGGGATCGCGTTGAGCAGCCCCTGCGTGATCTTCCGCGGCGACGGCGGCAGCTGCAGCGCCACCCGGACGGCGTCGTTCGGGTTGTCGACGTCGATCTCGGCGCGCACGGTGTTCGCGTTCGGCCGGTTCCGGGAGCTCGGCAGCCGGTAGACGAGGTAGGTCTTCCCGTTGTCGGCCTTCGCCAGCAGCGCCTCGTTTTCGCGCAGCTCGGTGCCCAGGCCGCTCGGCGCGACGCCGCCGAAAACGTAGGTGTTGGTCCGGCCGGTGTCCGGGTTCGGCAGCGACGTGTCCAGCTGAACCTGGTCGCAGACGGCCCAATTCGGGGTAATCCGCTGGGAATCCGTCGGGATCAGCTGCGGACCGTCCGGAATTCCGGTCAGTTTGTCGCGCGGAATGTCCTTGAGCTGATCGTCGGAAACGACGGTGGGATTCTTCACACTCGCCGGGCTCGCCGGGCTCGCCGGGGCGGGGGCGGGCGCGGCCGGCGCCCCACCGGCGCCCGCGCTGGTCGTCTTCTGCTGGGCCAGCAGCAGGAGCCGCGCCGAGGCGAGGTTGAACGTCGGGATCAGCTTCTTCGGGTTGCCCGTGACGACGTAGACCGTGCCGGACTGCTCGCCGATCACGATGTTCCCGGCCTCGGGCACCGACGGCGCCGGGCTGAGCAGGCCCCAGACCACGAAGACGATCATGCCGAGCGCGCCCAGCACCACCCCCACGATCGTGGCCCGCGTGTGGGTGCGCATCGGGTCGTGCAGCATCACGGCGTCCCGCCGGACCAGCGCCGACTGCATCCGCCGCAGGACGAACTGATACGCCTGGACCTGAGACTTAGTCGTGGGTGTTGATGGCATTCTCGACCTACAGCTCTCCCCGTCGCGGTACGGTTCCGCAGGATAGCCGTACGGGGACCGTCTGGTGTGGGGTTTCTACCAACTCAAGCTAGGGTCGGGCACCCCGGGACCCGGCTTTCCGGGTACGCAGCAAGCACGAGGGGAAGAGAAAGCGCGGATGTCCGTCACCACTCCTCCACGTCCGCCTGGCCCGCCCGGGCCCCCGCCGCCCGGTGGCCGTCCGCCGGGCCCGCCGCCGCGGCCGGGCAGACCCGGTGGCCCTGGCGGACCCGGTGGCGTTCCCGGCGGCCCTGGCGGACCCGGTGGGGTGCCCGGCGGGCCAGGTGGCCCTGCTGGAGTTCCCGGTGGACCAGGTGGTGTCCCCGGTGGCCCTGGCATGCCCCCGCGCGGTCCCGGCGGACCCGGTCCCGGTCCTGGCGGACGTCCGGGCGGCCCTGGTGGTCCTGGCGGCCCCGGTAGCGGTCCTGGCGGGCCCGGTGGTCCTGGCGGTCCCGGTGGACCCGGTGGTGGCGGCCCTGGTGGCCCGGGCGGCCCCGGCGGCGGCTCCGGTGGCTCCCAGGGGCCCGAGGACAGCGGTCCGGCCACTCCTCCGCCCGGCCCGGCCCGGGTGGCTCCGCCCGCCCGGCGGCGGTCCTCCGGTGTCACCCTCGGCCCGCTGCCCGTGGCCAACCTCGTGGTGCTCGAAGTCGGCCTGGCGATCGGCCTGGTGCTGCTCGCGATCGACATGTCGCTCAAGTGGGTCGCCGTCGGCATCGTCGGCTTCGCCCTCATCGTCGCGCTGCTGCGCTGGCGCGGCCGCTGGTTCACCCAGTGGGTCGGCCTGACGCTGCGCTACTCCTTCCGCTCGCACGACCGGGTGGCGAACCCGCTGCCGCCGAGCACCGTCGAGGAGCTGGCTGCCGAAGAGACCTCGGTCACCGGCCCCGACGACGCCCGGGTGAACCTCCTGCGCATCGCCGTGCCGGACCTCGTCGTCGCGCACGGCGTCGACCACGAACGCCAGCAGGTCGGGCTCGCCTGGAACGACGGCACCTGGACGGCGGTGCTGCTCGTCGAGCCGGCGCCGGCGTTGATCACCCAGGCCGACGGCGCGCCGAGCCTGCCGCTGTCGGCGCTGGCACCGTGCCTCGAAGACCGCGGTGTGGTCCTCGACTCGATCCAGATGATCTGGCACTGCTACCCGGGCAGCGCGGCGCTGCCGTCGGACTCGCCGGCGCTGAGCTCCTACATGGAGGTGCTGGGCCCGCTGCCCGCGGCGGCCCGGCGGACGACGTGGGTGGCGATCCGGCTCGACCCGAGGCGCTGCCCGGCGGCGATCCGGGAGCGCGGCGGCGGCGTCGTCGGCGCCCACCGCGCGCTGATCGGTGCGCTGTCCCGGGTCCGGAACGCGTTGGAGTCCCAGGGCGTGCCGACCCGGCCGCTCGACCCCGACGAGCTGCTGCGGGCGGGCATTTCCGCCGCGGAGCTGACGTCGGTGGCCGGCTCGCCCACCAAGGTGACGTTGCAGGAGCGCTGGTCCGGCGTGACCGCGGCCGGCATCGGGCACGCGAGCTACGCCATCACCGGGTGGCCGAAGGGCAAGGTCACCAGCAGCCTGAACGCGCTGACGAGCGTCCGCGCGCTGTCGGCGACGCTCGCGATGTCGATTTCCCCGGCGTCCGACGAGGGCAAGATCGGCCTGCGCGGCGTGGTCCGGCTGAGCGCGCGCAACCCGCGTGAGCTCGACGCCGCCGACCAGCGGCTGCAGGGGCTGTCCGAGCGGCTGGGCGTGGACCTGACGCCGTTGCGCGGGCTGCAGGTCTCCGCGTTCGCCGCGACGTTGCCGATCGGAGGCACAGCATGAGTTCCCGCGTCCGTGACGCCGGGCAGAACAGTGGCGTGGCACCGGAGTTCACGGTGGACCCCGCGCTGCTCGACGCGATCAGCCCCTCGGGCGACCGCGGCGGCATCGTGCTCGGCTCGGGTCTCAAGGGCGAGCCGCTGACGATCTCGGCGCTGCGCTCGACCCCCACCCGGATCGTCCTGGTGGGCGGGCTCTACCTGGCCCGCCAGGTGGCCATGCGCGCGATGGCGGTCGGTGCGTGGGTCGTCGTGGCGACCGGGCGCCCCACCGAGTGGCAGGTGCTCTCCCGGGCGGCCGGCAACCGCGACGGGCGGCCGTCGCCGCTGGTGCAGATCCGCCGGCTGTCGCCGGTCGAGCTGCCGCGGCCGTCGGAGGACGCGCCGCTGCTGGTGGTGACCGACGGCGGCCCGACGCCGCAGGACCTGTTCCCGCCGCGTTCGCCGTGGCAGACGACGGTCTACGTGCTCCCGTACCTGCACCCGCAGGCGGGCGCGACGGCCAACGCGGCGGACCTGGTGCTGATGCAGCGCCTCCCGGCCGGGCAGGCGGAGCTGGCGGCCCGCATCTGGCGCCTGCCGCCGCAGATGATGCGCCAGCTGACGACGTTGAAGGACGACCAGGTGGTGGCACTGGGCCGCAACCTCTGGCGGCCGTTGCGACTGGTGACGACGGGCAAGGAGCAGCAGCTGCTGGGCCCGGTCCGCCGCGGCGACTGAGTCTGCCGCGGCTTGTCGTGAGTGGTAATTATGGGTTTAAACCAAAATAAAAAAAACCACACGGTTGTGGGGGACGTTCGGGGGTT
>NZ_JBSGAI010000064.1:0-42593 GCF_053600695.1 Amycolatopsis sp. NPDC005003
AACGCTCGGCTGGGACACCCCAGCCGAGCGCTTGGCTACACTCCTGGCCAAAGCCAGTTGATCACACGTGTTGCAACGACCCCTGGAATCCGCCCGGTCCGGGGCGGCCTTCAGGCGCCGGGGTGGCCGCAGGCGTAGACGTTCGCCGAAGCCAGCCGCGCGCAGGCCGGGCAGGTGTTGACCGGCCGGTCGCGGCGGCCGTAGTACGGGTGGCGGGCGCCGCACAGGGCCTTGAGCACGTCCCCGGGGCGCGGGTCCGGGTGGCACCGGGGGCAGTAGGCGTGCGCGGCGCGTTCGACGTCGGCGCTCATGTCACCCGGGTACCCGGGTGACACGGGCGCCAACCCGCCGCCACGCGAAGACCGACCGGCCCCCGGTGAAGCACCAGATCGCGATGACCGGGTCGCAGATCGCGCAGCCGAACGACGAGTCGTGCGCGAACGGCAGGATCGGCTGGCCCTTGAGGTGGTGGACGACGTCCCAGCCGGTGTGCAGCAGCCAGCCGATGCCGATGAACGTCCAGGAGTCCAGCCCGCGGAACGCGACGTAGGTCAGCACCGCGCAGAACGCCAGCTCCCACGGCCCGAGCGCCCCGCCGGAGAGGTAGGCCGCGCCCGCGCCGCCGACCATCACGGCGTTGAACCGCTGCCGGTGCCGCTCCGGGATCAGGGAGTTGAGCAGGACATACGCGAGGCCGATGAGGATCGGCGCCAGGATCTCGATCACGAGTCCGACGGTAGGAACCGCCCGCCCGGGCGGCCAGTGGCTCGATGGTCAGGAGGCGCCGGGATCTCGCCACCCATTTAACTCAAGCACTTGACTTAAATTGGGGTACGCTGCCGCCATGACCACCACCGAACCGCTCACGGCGGACAGCCCGATCGGGGAGTGGGTCGCCCACCCCGACGGCGGCCCGCTCATCCGGGCCCTGCTCGCCGAAGCCGGGGTCGACGAGACCGCCCTCGCGCCGGTCCGCCTGCTGCCGCTGCGGCAGCTGGTCGTCCTCAGCCAGGGACGGCTCGCCCAGGACGTCGTCGACGACCTGGTGGCCCGGGCCAACCACGGCGTGGTCCCGGCGCCGGGAGCCGGGCGCGCGGGGTGGCGCGAGCGGATCGTGCCCGGCCGCTTCGAGGGCCGGACGGTCGTCGTGACCGGCGCCGCCTCCGGGATCGGCCGGGCCACCGCGTCCCGGATCGCCCGCGAGGGTGGCCGGGTCGTCGCGGTCGACGTCTCGGCGGACCGGCTGGCGGACTTCGCCGCAAGCCTCGGCTCGGCGAAGCTCGTCGCCGTGCCGGCCGACATCACCGGCGAAGACGGCGTGGCGCGGATCCTCGCCGCCGCGGGGCCGCGCATCGACGGGCTCGCCAACGTGGCCGGGGTCGTCGACGACTTCTCCCCGGCCCACGAGGTGAGCGACGAGCTGTGGCGGCGCGTCTTCGCCGTGAACGTCGACGGGACGTTCCGGCTCATCCGCGCGGTCGTCCCGGCGATGCTCGAAGCGGGTTCCGGGGCCATCGTGAACGTCGCTTCCGAGGCGGCGCTGCGCGGCTCCGCCGCCGGGATCGCCTACACCGCTTCGAAACACGCGGTCGTCGGGATCACCCGCAGCTGTGCCTTCATGTACGGGCCGCACGGCATCCGCGTCAACGCCGTCGCGCCGGGCGGCGTCGCCACCGGGATGGGGATGCACGCGGAACCGTCGGCGTTCGGGCAGGGCCGGATCGGGGAGTTCCTCGGGCTGATCCCGCCGATTGCCACGGCCGAGCAGCTGGCGGCGTCGATCACCTTCCTGCTCGGCGACGACGGCGTGAACGTCAACGGCGCCCTGCTGCCCTCCGACGGCGGCTGGTCGGTGCAGTGACCGTGCCGCTGTCGGCGGTGGCGCCGGAACTGCGCGGCCGGGTCCGGCGGATGCCGCGCCTGCCGCTGGAGCGGGCCTGGGTGCGGCGCCTGCTGCGCACGGCAGGCGCGCGGATGCGGCCGCCGTCGCTGCCGGGCGTCACCGTCGAACTGCACCCCGGCCTGCGGGTGTACCGGCCGCGGACGCCCCAGTCCGACGTCACGCTGCTGTGGATCCACGGCGGCGGCCTGGTCATCGGCGGCGCGGCGCAGGACGACCGGTTCTGCGCCGGGACGGCGAGCGAACTCGGCATCACCGTGGTGTCGGCCGAATACCGCCTCGCCCCGGAGCACCCCTACCCGGCGGCGCTCGAGGACTGCCACACCGCCTGGACGTGGCTGCGGGGCCGCGTCGCCGCGGAGCGGGTGGTCGTCGGCGGGCAGAGCGCCGGCGGCGGGCTCGCCGCGGCCCTCGTGCAGCGCCTGCACGACGAGGGCGAGCGGCCGCGGGCGCAGTGGCTGTTCTGCCCGATGCTCGACGACCGCACGGCGGCCCGGCGCGGCCTCGACGCCGCCGGCCACCGGGTCTGGGACAACCGCCTCAACCGGTTCGGCTGGCGCGCCTACCTCGGGACCGAACCGGGTGCCCCGGTCGTGCCGCTCTACGCGGTGCCGGCGCGCCGCGACGACGTCGCCGGGCTGCCGGACACCTGGATCGGCGTCGGGGACATCGACCTGTTCCACGACGAAGCCGCCGAATACGCCCGCCGTCTGCGGGCGGCCGGCGTCGACACGACGCTGCACGTCGTGGCCGGCGGGCCCCACGGGTTCGAGGCCTGGGCCCCGTCGAGCGAGTTCAGCCGCCGCTACCTGGCCGCGGCCCGGGCGTGGCTGGGACAGCTCCGGTGACCGCATCCGTAAGGTGGGGTCCGGCAGAGCGGCTGGGTGACCGGGTGGGTGGATGAACGTCAAGGCGGATCGCGCGAGTGCCACGCGGGAGAGCATCCTCGTGACGGCGGAGCGGTTGTTCGCCGAGCACGGGGTGCACGCGGTGTCCAACCGGCACATCAGCGAGGCGGCCGGGCAGGGCAACAACGCCGCGGTCAACTACCACTTCGGCACCAAAGTGGACCTGGTCCGCGCGATCGCCCGCAAGCACTCCGTCCGGATCGAGCGGCTGCGCGAGGAGCTCGTCGAGGCCATCGACGGCGACGGCGACCTGCGCGACTGGGTGGCCTGCCTGGTCCGCCCGTCGACGAGCTACCTGCACGAGCTGGGGTCGCCGACGTGGTTCGCGCGGTTCAGCGCCCAGGTGATGACCGACCCGGCACTGCGGGCGATCATCGCCGAGGAGTCGCTGTCCTCGCCGGCGCTGGCCCGCGCGGTCGAGGGGCTGAACCGCTGCCTGGACGGCCTCCCACCGGACGTCCGCGCCGAGCGCGCCGACATGGCCCGCCAGCTGATGATCCACATGACGGCCGAGCGCGAGCGCGCGCTGGCCGAGGGCACCCCCACCCCACGGGCGAGCTGGAACGACGCGGGGACCGGGTTGATCGACGCGATCACCGGCCTGTTGCTGGCCCCGGTGACCCCGGCTTCCTGACCCACACGGACGACTCGCGTACCTGACCGGACGACTCGCGTACCCGGGTGGTCGGTTCGTCCGCGCGGATGGATCTCACCGCCGGAGTTCGTCGTCGCGGACGAACGGTGGTGGGCGAAATCCTCCTAACGTCACCTCGATCGGGCGGTGACGAGGAGGCGGCGGGTGCGGACACTGTTGCGGGGCGGCCGGGTCGTCGATCCGGGGACCGGGTTCGACGGCGTCGCCGACGTGCTCCTGTCCGAGGGCGGGATCGAGGCCGTGGGCGCCGGGCTGACCGGCGAAGCCACCGAGGTCGACGTCAGCGGCCTCGTCGTCGGGCCCGGGTTCGTCGACCTGCACAGCCACGTGCACTCCGTCGCCGGGCAGCGGCTGCAGGCGATGGACGGCGTCACCACCGCGCTCGACCTCGAGGCCGGCCTGATGCCCGTCGAGCGGGCCTACGCCGAAGCCGCCGCGGCCGGGCGGCCGCTGCACTACGGCTTCTCCGCCTCCTGGGGCGCGGCTCGCGCGCAGGTCCTGGCCGGGATCGAGCCCGACGCGAACATCGACAGCGGCCTGGCCGTCCTGGGCAACCCCGCCTGGCAACGGTCCTCCACACCGACCGAGCTGGCCGCCTGGCTGTCCCTTTTGGACACCGAACTGGCGGCCGGTGCCCTGGGCATCGGCGTCCTCATGGGGTACGCGCCGCAGACCGCGCCGGGGGAGTTCCTCGCCGTCGCCCACCTCGCCGCGACGGCCGGGGTGCCCACCTACACCCATGTCCGCGAGCTGGTCGAGGTCGACCCCGCGATCCCGGTCGACGGCTCGGGCGAGATCGCCGCCGCCGCGGGGGAGACCGGCGCCGCGATGCACCACTGCCACGTCAACAGCACCTCCGGCCACCACATCGACCGCGTCCTCGCCACCCTCGACGACGCCCGCCGCGCCGGCTCCCGCGTCACCGTCGAGGCCTATCCCTACGGTGCGGGCAGCACCGCGGTCGGCGCCGCCTTCATCGACCCGGACCGCCTGCGGCTCAAGGGACTCCGGCCGTCCAGTGTGGTCATCCTGGAAACCGGGGAACGCGTCCGCGACGAGGCCCGCCTGCGTCAGCTCCGGCGGGACGACCCGGGCGCGCCCTGCCTGCTGGAGTTCCTCGACGAGGAGAACCCCGGCGAACGCGCGCTGCTGCACCGGGCCCTGACCTTCCCCGACGCCGTTGTCGCCAGTGACGCGATGCCCGTGTCCTGGCCGGACGGCCGCTCCGAAAGCACCGAGTGGCCGCTGCCGCCCGGTGGCCGGACGCACCCGCGCACCGCGGGCACCTTCGCCAAGACCCTGCGCCTGATGGTCCGCGAGGCCGGCGCCTGGAGCTGGCTCGAGGCGTTCCGGCGCTGCTCCTACCTGCCCTCCCGGCTCCTCGACGAGGTCGCGCCCGCGGCCCGCCGCAAGGGCCGCCTGGGCGCCGGAGCCGACGCCGACGTCGTCGTCCTCGATCCGGACCGCATCACCGACGCCGCCACCTACGCCGACCCCACCCGGCCCTCTCACGGCGTGCGGCACCTCTACGTCGCCGGGGTCCCGGTGGTCGCCGACGGAAAACTGGACCGGAACGCGCTGCCCGGCAAGCCGCTGCGGGGTGAGCCGAAGTGAGCGAACTGATCGACGACATCGCGACGCTCGTCCGGTGCGAGTCGCCTTCGGCCGACCACGAAGCCGTCGCGCGCAGCGCCGAGGTCGTCGCCGCCATCGGCCGCCGCCTGCTCGGCGTCGAGCCCGAACGGATCCTCACCGACGGCTGCACGCACCTGCGCTGGCGGTTCGGCGACGGCCCGCCGCGCGTGCTGCTGCTCGGCCACCACGACACCGTGTGGCCACTGGGCTCCCTGCGCACGCACCCCTTCGAAGCCCGCGACGGGATCCTGCGCGGGCCCGGCTGCTTCGACATGAAGGCCGGGGTCGTGATGGCCCTGCACGCCGCCGCTGCGCTGCCCGATCGCGACGGCCTCTCGATCCTCGTCACCGGCGACGAAGAAATCGGCTCGCCGCGGTCCCGCCCCTTGATCGAAGCGGAAGCCAAGAGCTGCGACGCGGTCTTCGTGCTCGAAGCCTCGGCCGACGGCGGCGCGCTGAAGACGCGCCGCAAAGGCGTTTCCCTGTACCGCGTCGAGGTCGAAGGCCGCGCCGCGCACGCCGGCCTCGAACCGGAAAAGGGCGTCAACGCGGGGATCGAAGTCGCCCACCAGATCCTCACGATCGCCGCGCTCGCCGACGCGGACCTGGGCACCACCGTCGTGCCGACCGCGCTGACGGCCGGGACCACGACGAACACCGTGCCCGCCAAGGCGAGCGTCGCCGTCGACGTGCGGGTGTGGGACGCGGCCGAACAAGACCGCGTCGACCGCGCCATCAGAAGCCTCGCACCGGTGCACGAAGAGGCCCGGATCCACATCGCCGGCGGCATCAACCGCGCACCGCTGGACGCGGGAGCGTCTTCGGAGCTGTTCGTGCTCGCGAACGAACTCGCGGGCGGGACACTCACCCAGGCCGCGGTCGGCGGTGCGTCGGACGGCAATTTCACCGCGGGGCTGGGCGTTCCGACGCTCGACGGCCTCGGCGCGGTCGGCGGGGGAGCGCACGCCGACGACGAGCACGTCGTCGTCGCGGAGCTGCCCCGGCGGACCGCGCTGCTCGCCGCGCTCACCGAAACCGTGCTGGCGCGGCGGAGTTCGTCCACGCCGACGAACACGGCCACGGAATCCCGTGCGGGACAACGGTGACCGGCGGCGAACGTCCGGAAAGGATGGTGGGCGTGACAGAAGTCGTGACGAACACAGCCCCGCCGCTGCGGGACGAGGCCACCGCCGCGGCGGCCCGCGCCGCCCTCGCCTCGGGCGTCCGGATCCGGACCCTGGCCGAGGTCGCCGACCTGACCGCGGTGTCCCGGCTCTTCGAGTCGATCTGGCGGCCCCCGCCCGGAAACCCGCTCGTGACGGCCGAGCTGCTGCGGGCCATGGTGTCGGCGGGCAACTACGTCGCCGGCGCGTTCGACGGGCCCGAACTGCTCGGCGCCTGCTTCGGGTTCTTCGGCGAGCCCGCGAAGGGCGGGCTGCACAGCCACATCGCCGGGGTGGCGACGGCCGGCCACGGCCGCGGCATCGGCTTCGCGCTCAAGCTGCACCAGCGCGCGTGGGCACTGCGCCAGGGCGTGGCGGTGATCTCCTGGACGTTCGACCCGCTGGTGCGCCGCAACGCCCACTTCAACCTGACCAAGCTCGCCGCCCGCCCGGCGCGCTACCTGCCGGACTTCTACGGCCCGATGCGCGACGGGATCAACGGCACCGGCGACACCGACCGCCTGATGGTCGCCTGGGACCTGGCGAGCCCGCCGGTCCGGGCGGCCGCCGCCGGCCGTCCGGACCGGGTCGACGCGGCGGCGCTGCGGGCCGCGGGCGCCGCGGTCGCGCTGGCGGCCGGCCCCGACGCCCGGCCGGTCACCGGCTCCGCGGACGCGCCGGTGGTGCTGGTCGCCGTCCCGCCGGACATCGAGGCGCTCCGGCGTGCCGACCCGGAGCGGGGCCGGGCCTGGCGGGTCGCGCTGCGGGACGTGCTCGGCGGCCTGCTCGCCGAGGGGGCCTCGGTCACCGGGTTCGACCGGACCGGTTTCTACGTCATCGCAAGGGAGCACTCGTCGTGAAACTCACCGGGGTGGAACTCCTCCGCGTGCGGATGCCGCTGGTGGCGCCGTTCCGGACGTCGTTCGGCACGCAGGCCGAACGCGAACTGCTGCTCCTGCGCGTGGTGACGTCCGACGGCGAAGGCTGGGGCGAGTGCGGGGCGATGGCCGGCCCGCTCTACTCCTCGGAGTACATCGACGGGGTGGAGCACGTGCTCCAGGCCTTCCTCGTCCCCGCATTGCTGGCGGCCGGCGACCTCACGGCGCACCGCGTCACGCCGCTGCTGGCGAAGTTCAAGGGCCACCGGATGGCCAAGGCCGCGCTGGAAATGGCCGTGCTCGACGCCGAGCTGCGGGCACACGGCCTGTCGTTCGGCACCGCGCTGGGGTCTGCTTCGGACACCGTGCCGTGCGGGGTGTCCGTCGGGATCATGGACACGATCCCGCAGCTGCTGGACGTCGTCGGCGGCTACCTCGACGCCGGGTACCTCCGCATCAAGCTGAAGATCGAGCCCGGCTGGGACGTCGAGCCGGTGCGCGCGGTCCGCGAGCGCTTCGGCGACGACATCCTGCTGCAGGTCGACGCGAACACGGCGTACACGCTCTCGGACGTCCCGCAGTTGCAACGCCTCGACCCGTTCGGGCTGCTCCTGATCGAGCAGCCCCTGGAAGAAGAGGACGTGCTCGGCCACGCCGAACTGGCCAAGCACCTCCGGACGCCGATCTGCCTGGACGAAACCGTCGTGTCGGCGCGGTCGGCCGCCGACGCGATCAGGCTCGGCGCCTGCCGGATCGTCAACATCAAGCCCAGCCGGGTCGGCGGCTACCTGGAGGCGCGGCGGGTGCACGACGTCTGCGCCGCGCACGGCATCCCCGTCTGGTGCGGCGGGATGCTCGAAACCGGGCTGGGCCGGGCCGCGAACGTCGCGCTCGCGTCGCTGCCCGGGTTCACGCTGCCCGGCGACACCTCGGCGTCGGACCGCTTCTACCGCACGGACATCACCGAGCCGTTCGTGCTCGACGCCGGACGGCTGCCGGTGCCGTCCGGGCCCGGGCTCGGCGTCACCCCGATCCCCGAGCGGCTGGCCGAGGTGACCACCGCGAAGTCCTGGCTCGCCTAGCGAAACGAGAGGTCCCCATGCCGAAACTCCCCGAAGTCTCCGCCTGGCTCGAACACCGCCTCCCCGCCCTGCTGGCCGAGCACCACGTGCCCGGCGCGGCCGTCGCCGTGTACGCCGGCGGCGAGATCGCCGACCACGCCGCCGGGGTGCTCAACACCGGCACCGGCGTCGAGGCGGACGTCGATTCGCTGTTCCAGATCGGCTCGATCACCAAGGTCTGGACGGCCACCCTGGCCATGCAGCTCGTCGACGACGGCCGGCTCGACCTCGACCAGCCGGTCCGGAAGTACCTGCCGGAGTTCGTGCTCGGCGACGAAGACGCGGCCGCGCGGATCACCGTCCGGCAGCTGATGTGCCACACCGCCGGCTTCGAAGGCGACATCTTCACCGACACCGGCCGCGGCGCCGACTGCATCGAAAAGTACGTCGCCACCTTGGGGGACGTGCCTCAGCTCTTCGCCCCGGGGGAGATGTTCTCCTACAACAACGCCGCGTTCTGCGTGCTCGGCCGGCTCGTGGAAGTGCTGCGCGGCAAGACCTACGACGAATGCCTCCAGGACCACCTGTTCACGCCGCTCGGCCTGACGCACGCGGCACCCAGCCCGTACGAAGCGATCCGGTTCCGCGCCGCGCTCGGGCACCTGACGTCGTCGCCCGGCGCCGACCCGGAACCCGCGGGCATCTGGGCGCTGGCAGCGTCCAACGCCCCGGCCGGCTCGATGCTCGCCATGCGCCCGCGGGACCTCGTCACGTTCGCCGCGATGCACCTGCGGGACGGCGAAGGCCCCGACGGCACCCGCGTGCTGAGCGCGGAGAGCGCCCGCGCGATGCGGGACCGCCTGGTGGAACTGCCCGACCTCGGCCTGTTCGGCGACGCGTGGGGCCTCGGCTGGTCGCTGTTCGACGCGCCCGGCGGGGCGGTCGTCGGCCACGACGGCAGCACGATCGGCCAGTCGGCGTTCCTGCGCGTGGCCCCGGAGCACGGTGTCGCGGTGGCCCTGCTGACCAACGGCGGCGACCCGATCGCCGTCTACACCGAGGTGTTCGGGCACGTCCTGCGCGAGCTGGCCGGCATCGAGCTGCCGGTGCCGCCGGTGCCCGACCCGGCCGCGCCGCGCGTCGACGCCTCGCGGTACGTCGGCGAGTACTCCTCGTCGGTGGCGGACATCGTGGTCAGCCAGGACGACGACGGCCGCGTCTGGGTCGAGCGCGTCCCGAAGGGGATCTTCGCGGAGCTGGCCAAGCCGGAGAAGACCGAGCTGGTCGCGATGAATGGCGACACGCTCATCCTGGCCGAGCCGATGCAGGGCATGTACGTGCCGCACGCCTTCGTCGGCGACGACGGCACCGGCCGCGCGCTGTACCTGCACACCGGCCGCGCCGACCGGCGGGTGACCGCGTGAGCACCGTCGAGGCGGCGATCGCCGCCGTCTTCGCCGAAGCGGGCGTGCGGGGTTTCCTGCACGCGCGGGAGATCGGCGGCGGGGGAGAGGTGGCCGTCGGCGCGGACGACCCGGTGGTGCTGGCGTCGGTGTTCAAGATCCCGGTCGCCGTCGCCTACGCCCGGGAGGTGGCGGCGGGACGGCTCGACGAGACGGCCCGGACCCGCGTCGGGCCGCGCTACCGCATCGGCGGGATCGGGACCGCGGGCTGCGCCGACGACGTCGAGATGAGCTGGCGCGACCTCGCGCTGTTCATGCTGACGATGAGTGACAACGCCGCCACCGACGTCGTCTACCACCGGATCGGGGCGGCGGCCGTCGACCGCGTGGCGGCCGACCTCGGCCTGCGGCGGACGCGGGTGATCGGCTGCTGCGAGGACCTGTTCGCCTCCGTTCTCGCCGATCTCGGGGCGGCCGAAGGCGCCGACATCGACGCGGTGTTCGCCGGCGCGACGGCGGAAGAGACCTGGAAGCTGGCGGTGCTGGACCCCGGGCGCACGACGTCGTCCACGCCGCGGGAGATCACCGAGCTGCTCGACGCGGTGTGGACCGACCGGGCCGGCGACCCGGCGGCGTGCGAGCGGGTCCGCTCGATGCTGGCCCGGCAGATCTGGCCGCACCGCCTGTCCTCCGGATTCCCCGCGGAGGTCACGGTCGCGGCCAAGACGGGCACGTTGCCGGCGGTCCGCAACGAAGCGGGCGTCGTGTCCTACCCGGACGGCCGTCGCTTCGCCGTCGCGGTCTTCACCCGCGCGAACTCCCTGTCCGAACGGCAACCCGCCGTCGACGCGGCGATCGGCAAGGCCGGCCGCCTCGCCGTGGACCACCTCCGGAAGGAAACAACATGACCCACACCCATTCCTTGCGGGGGTCCGGGTGGCGGAGCCCCCGGCCCGGGGCGAAGCCCCGGTTTGATACAGCGGCGGTGGTCCTGCTCGGTGCGCTCGCCCTCGTGGCCACGGCCTGCGGGGGACCGGGCGGCGCCGACGCGGCCGGTGGCGCACTGGCCGACGGCAAGACGTTCACCCTCGGGCTCGGCTCCGACCCGGGGAACCTCGACCCGCACATGTCGGTGCTGTCGGTGACCGGCCAGGTCGACCGGTTCCTCTACGACCCGCTGCTCGAACTCGCTCCCGACGGCAAGCCGCTGCCGGCGCTCGCGGAGAAGTGGGACGCCACGACGACCACCGCGACGTTCACCCTACGGCCCGGCATCACCTGCGCGGACGGCGCGCCGCTGACCGCCGCCGACGTCGCCGCGAACATCGGGTTCGTCGGCGACCCGGCGAACAAGTCGCCCTACGCCGGCCTGACGATCACGCCCGGCACCAAGGCCACCGCCGACGAAGCCACCCGGACCGTCACCGTCACCAGCGGCGCGCCCGACGCGTTCCTGCTCCGCAACGTCGGCGCCCTGCCGATCGTCTGCGGCACCGGCCTGGCCGACCGGAACCTGCTGGCCAAGGGCGGCAGCGGCACCGGCATGTTCGCCGTCTCCGAGATCGTGCCGAACGACCACTACGCGTTGACCCGCCGCAAGGACTACACGTGGGGACCGGGGGACTGGAAAGCCCAGCAGCCCGGCCTGCCGGACAAGGTCGTCATCCGGGTCATCCCGAACACCGCCACGGCGGCGAACCTGCTGCTGTCCGGCGAACTCAGCGCCTCGCCGATCAACGGGCCGGACCGCCAGCGGCTGGAAGCGCGCAAGCTCTTCCACGCGGACTTCCTCGCCCCGCTCGGCGAGATCTTCTACAACCAGGCCGCCGGGCGCCCCGGCCAGGACGAGGCCGTGCGGCGCGCGCTCACCCAGGCCCTCGACCTCGCCCAGCTCGGCAAGGTGCTGACCAACGGCACCGGCAAGCCGTCGCAGGGCCTGGTCACCGCCGACCCGAAGGCGTGCTCGGGCGACACCGTCACCGGCCACCTGCCCACCCACGACCCGGCGGCGGCCGCGTCCACATTGGACTCCGCGGGCTGGAAGGCGGGCGCCGACGGCGTGCGCGTCAAGGGCGGCAAGCGGCTGGCGCTCACCGTCCTCTACGGCACCCAGCTCGGCCCGACGATGGCGCCCACGGCCGAACTGGCCCAGCAGACGTGGAAGTCGCTCGGCGCCGAGGTCACGCTCAAGGCCGTCGACAGTCCCGGGCTGTCCCAGGTGCTGTTCGGCACCGGCGAGTGGGAGGTCTCGCTCGGGCCGCTCGGGCTGACCCTGCCCAGCCAGCTCGTGCCGTTCGTGTCCGGCCCGGCCGCGCCGGACGGGACCAACTTCGGCCACATCGCGAATCCCGAGTACGACCAGGGCGTCAAGCAGGCGGCCGCGCTGGCCGGCCCGGCCAGCTGCCCGGCCTGGGAAGCCGCCGAGACGGCGCTGATCAAGCGCGTCGACGTGGTGCCCTACGTCGACTCCGTCGTGCCGATCTACGCGAGCGGGACGCGGTTCGACGTCAGCCAGGGCAGCGTCACGCCGTCGTCGATCCGGATGTACGCGCGATGACCACGGCGGTGGCGCCCGCGCGGCTGCGCGGCGGAGGGTGGCCGGCGTTCGCCGCGCGGCGGCTGACCCGATTCGCCGTCTCGTTGTGGGCGCTGGTCACCGCGGCCTTCCTGATGATCCACCTGGTCCCGGGCGATCCCGTGCGCGCCGCGCTCGGCATGACCGCCCCGGCCGACCTGGTGCGGGCGAAGCGGCTGGAACTCGGCCTCGACGACCCGCTGTGGGTGCAGTACGGGCACTACCTGCGCGGCCTGGTCACCGGCGACTTCGGGACGTCGATGGCGAGCGGCCAGCCGGTCGCGCAGGTGATCGGCGACCGGCTGCCGGCGACCCTGCAGCTGGCGGTTCTCGCCTTCGCGGTCGTCGTCGCCGTCGCGATCCCGGCCGGCGTGACTTTCGCGGTGCTGACCCGCGGCGGCCGCCGCCGCGGCGGCGAGCTGGCCTTCACGTCGGTGAGCGCCTTCCTCGCCGCCGTCCCGGAATTCCTGGTGGCGGTCGCGCTGGTGGCGCTGCTCGCGGTCGGTCTCGGCTGGTTCCCGGTGGCCGGCGGCGACGACGCGAGCGCGTACGTGCTGCCGGTCGCGGCACTGGCCGCCGCGCCGTCGGCGGTGCTCGCCCGGATCGTCCGGGTGGAGCTGCTTTCGGTGCTGGGCGCGGACTTCGTCCGGACCGCCCGGGCGAAGCGGCTGCCGGCGCGGCTGGTCTACGTCCGGCACGCGCTGCCGAACGCGCTGACCGCGACGCTGACGCTGGGCGGGCTGATGCTGACCGGGATGGTCGCGGGCACGGTGCTGGTGGAGAACGTCTTCGCCTGGCCCGGCCTCGGCTCGACGATCGTCCAGTCGATCATGCAGAAGGACTACCCGCTGGTGCAGGGGATCGTGCTGGTCTACGGCATCGGCGTGCTGCTGGTGAACCTGCTGGTCGACGTCGTGCTCGGGCTGCTCGACCCGCGCTCGGCCATTCGGGAGGCGTGAGATGGCGCGACGCGGAACGTGGACGGCGGCCCTGCGCACGCCGGTGGGTGCCTGCTCGGCGGTGCTGCTGGCCCTGGTCGTCGCGCTGGCGGCGCTGGCCCCGGTCCTCCTGCGCGACGGCGCGGCCGCGATCGACACCGACGCGATCGGGCAGGGCCCGTCCGGGGCGCACCCGTTCGGCACCGACTCGCTCGGCCGCGACCTGCTGCTGCGCACCCTGGTGGCGACCCGGCTCTCGGTCGGGCTGGCCGTGCTCGCGACCGCGATCGGCGTCGGCACCGGCGTCGTGCTCGGGACACTGCCGTCGGTGCTGCCGCGCCGCGTGGGCCGGCTGCTCACGGCGGTCGTCGACATCGCCGTCGCGTTCCCCGGGCTGCTGCTGGCGCTGTTCCTGGCGGTGATCTTCGGCGTCGGCACGCACGGCGCGGTGCTGGCCATCGGGTTCGCGACCGCGCCGGGATTCGCCCGGCTCGTGCAGACGCTGTCGGCGTCGGTGAGCGGCCGCGACTACGTGGCCGCGGCCCGGATCGCCGGCGTCGGCCGGGTCCGCCTGCTGGCCCGGCACGTGCTGCCGAACATCGGCGAGCCGCTGGTCGTCAACGCGGCCATCGGGGCGGGCTCGGCGTTGCTGGCCTTCGCCGGGCTGTCGTTCCTCGGGATCGGCGTGCAGGCGCCGGACTACGACTGGGGGCGGCTCCTGCGCGAGGGTCTGGACGGCATTTACGTCAACCCCGCGGCCGCGCTCGGCCCGGCCGCGGCGGTGGTGCTCGCCGGGCTGGCGTTCAACCTGGCCGGCGAGACGGTCGCTTCGGTGGTCGCGGTCCGGACGCGGGTGACCCGGCGTGCCGCGCCCCCGCTGCCGCCGGCGCGGCCCGCGCTCGGCGAGCCGCCCGCGGACGCCGTGCTCGTGGTGGAGAACCTCCGGGTGGCGTTCCCCGGCCCGGACGGCTGGACGGTTCCGGTGCGCGGAGTCAGCTTCAGCGTCCGCGCCGGGGAAGCGATCGGCGTGGTCGGCGAATCCGGCTCGGGCAAGAGCCTGACCGCGCTGGCCGTGTCCCGCTTGGTCGAAGCGCCGGGCGTGGTCACCGCCGACCGGCTCGAGTTCGCCGGGACGCCGTTGGCGGAGGCGCCGGACCGGGAACTCGGCACCGCGCTGGCCATGGTGTTCCAGGACCCGATGACGTCGTTCAACCCCGCCCGCCGCGTCGGCGGGCAGCTGGCCGAGGTGTCCGAGCAGCACCACGGCCTGTCCCGGCGCGAGGCGTTCGCCCGCGCGGTGGACCGGCTGGCCGCGGTGCGCGTCCCGGCCGCCGGGCAGCGCGCCCGGCAGTACCCGCACGAGTTCTCCGGCGGCATGCGGCAGCGGGCGATGATCGGCATGGGCCTGATGGGCCGGCCGAAGCTGATCGTCGCCGACGAGCCGACGACCGCGCTCGACGTCACCGTGCAGCGGCAGGTGCTGCGCCTGCTGGCCCGCACGCGCGAAGCCGAGGGTGCGGCGATCCTGCTGATCAGCCACGACATCGCCGTGGTTTCCCAGACGTGCGAACGGATGCTGGTGATGTACGCCGGCCGGATCGTCGAAGACCTGCCGCCCGGGAACCCGGCCCAGCATCCCTACACGCGAGCGCTGCTGGCCACGACGGTCGACCTCGAGACCGACCGCGACCGGCCCCTGGACGTGATCCCCGGCCGCCCGCCGGAACCCGACCAGGTGCCCGAGGGGTGCGCCTTCGCGGCCCGGTGCCCGCTGGCCTCGGAGCGCTGCCGCGCCGAAGACCCGGTGCTCGAAGCCACGGATCGCCGCGGCCACCTGGTCGCCTGCTGGCATCCGCAGGTCACCGTCCTTTCCGGACGGTCGCACGAGGAGGGCGCCGCGTGAGTGCTCTGGAGTTCGACGGCGTCAGCGTCCGCTACGGCAAGCTGACCGCGGTCGACGGCGTCAGCCTGACCGTCCCTTCCGGACAGGTCGTCGGCCTGGTCGGCGAGTCCGGCTCCGGCAAGTCGACGCTCGCCCGGGCGGCCGCCGGGCTCGCGCCGGTCAGCGCGGGCCGGGTCCTGCTCGACGGCGTCGACGTGCGGCGGCTGCCGCGGCGCCGCCCGTTGCAGATGGTGTTCCAGGACCCGTATTCGTCACTGGACCCGCGGATGGCGATCGGCGAGTCGATCACCGAGGCGATGCCGCCGGGGACCTCCCGCGCGGAACGCCGGGCCGAGGTCGCCCGGCTGCTCGAACTGGTGCACCTCGACCCGGACCGCGCGACGGCGCTGCCCGGGCGGCTCTCCGGCGGGCAACGGCAGCGCGTCGCGCTCGCCAGGGCGCTGGCCGGGCGGCCGAAGGTGCTGATCGCCGACGAGATCACCTCGGCCCTCGACGTCTCGGTGCAGGGCGCCGTGCTGAACCTGGTCCGGGACGTGCAGCGGCGGCTGGCGCTGTCGATGCTGTTCATCTCGCACAACCTCGCCGTGGTGCGGTACGTCAGCGACGTCGTCGCGGTGCTGTACCTCGGCCGGATCGTCGAAGCCGGGCCCGCGGAGCAGGTCCTCACCGATCCGCAGCACCCCTACACGCGGGACCTGCTGGGCGCCGCGCCGTCGGCGCACCGGGGCCTGCTCGAAGACACCGAAACCGGCGCTGCCGCGCTCGCCGACACCGAACCCGCCGACCCGCACCACCCGCCGTCCGGCTGCCGCTACCACCCGCGCTGCCCGATCGGGCCGCTCGTGCACCCCGACCGCACCGTCTGCGTCACCGCCGACCCGGCCGGCGACGCCGCGGGCCGGCCCCACTCCGCGGCGTGCCACTTCGCCGCGACCCGTCCCACGAGGAGTTCCGCATGACCCGACGTCCCGGCATCGACGACCTCGCTGCCTTCGAGTTCCCCGAGCACCCGGCGATTTCGCCCGACGGCAGCCGGATCGCGTACGTGCTGCGCACCACCGACCGTGAGAAGGACACCGACGTCCGTTCGCTCTGGCTCGTCCCCACCGCCGGCGGCGAGGCGCGCCGGCTCACCCGCGGCCCGGCCGACCTGGAACCGGCGTGGTCGCCGGACGGCACGCGCCTGGCGTTCCTGCGCGCCCAGGACGGCCCGGCCCAGCTGTGGCTGCTCCCCGCGGACGGCGGCGAGCCCGAACAGGTCACCACCCTCCCGCTCGGCGCGGGCACCCCGGTCTGGCGGCCGGACGGCGCCGAGATCGCCTTCGCCGCGCCGGTCGACCTCGCCGCGGACGAGGGTGAGGACGACGCCGCCCGGGCCCGCCGCGCGGGCGCCCCGGTGGTCGCCGACCGGCTCGACTTCAAGGCCGACGGCGCCGGATTGCTGCGGACGCTGCGCAAGCACGTCCACGTGCTCGACGTCGCCACCGGCGAGGTCCGGCAGGTGACGGCGGGGGACTGGCACGCGGGAGACCCGGCGTGGTCACCCGACGGCTCGCTCCTGGCTTTCCCCGCGGGCCCGGACGCGGACGCCGACCTGACGTTCCGCTCCGGCGCGTACGTCGTCGAACCCGGCGGCGAGCCCCGCCTGGTCGGTTCCGGCGACGGCGTGTGCGGCACGGTCACCTGGACCGCCGACGGCACCGCGCTGCTGGTCGTCGGCCGCCGAGACACCGCGCCCGGGCACCTCGGGCTGCTGCGGATTCCCCTCGACGGCGGCGAAACCACCGACCTGGCGGCGCCGCTCGACCGGAACGTCATGCCGGGGGCACCCGGTTACCCCGGCGCGCTCCCGCAGCTCACCGGCGACACCGTGCTGTTCTGCGCGCGCGACCGCGGCTACACCCACCTCTACGCGGTCGATCTCGGCGGAGGCGAGCCACGGCTCGTCGCCGGCGGCACCGGGACCGCCGTGGTGGCGATGTCCGTCGCCGGGGACACGGCGGCGATCGTGCTGGCCACGCCGACGTCCTACGGTCAGATCGCGACGGTCGGCCTCACGGGCGGCGAGGTCGAGGTGCGCACTGCGCACGGCCCCGCCGACCTCGAGCCGTTCGTGTCCGACGAGCGGCAGTTCACCGTCTCCGACGGCACGGTCGTGGCCGGCCGGCTGCTGCGCGACCCCGCCCGCACCGGGCCGCTCCCGCTGTTGCTCGACATCCACGGCGGCCCGCACAACGCGTGGAACGGCACCGCCGACGCCGTGCACCTCTACCACCAGGAACTCGTCGCGCGCGGCTGGGCGGTGCTGCTGCTCAACCCGCGCGGCAGCGACGGCTACGGCGAAGCGTTCTACACCGCGGCGGTCGGCGCCTGGGGCGTGGCCGATGCCCGGGACTTCCTCGAGCCGCTGGACGCCCTCGTCGCCGAGGGCGTGGCCGACCCGCGGCGGCTCGCCGTGACCGGGTACAGCTACGGCGGCTTCATGACCTGCTACCTCACCAGCCGGGACGACCGCTTCGCCGCGGCTGTCGCGGGCGGGGTCGTCAGCGACGTGGTCAGCATGGCCGGCACGTCCGACGCCGGCCACTACCTCGGCGTCGCCGAACTCGGCGCGATCCCGTCGGAGAACCGGGCCCACTACGCGGCGCTTTCCCCGCTGGCCCAGGTGGAAAAGGTGCGCACGCCGACCCTGGTGGTGCAGGGCGCCGCCGACGAGCGGTGCCCGGCCGGGCAGGCCGAGCAGTGGTTCACCGCGCTGCGCGAGCACGGCGTGCCCGCGCGCCTGGTGCTGTACCCCGACGCGTCGCACCTGTTCATCCTGGACGGGAAGCCCTCGCACCGGCTGGACTTCAACCGGCGGATCGTCGACTGGGTTGCGCAGTACGCGGGCGAGCCGGGCCAGCCGGCGCGGGTGCCACTGGACGCGGCGCACTGGCGGCGGCGCCTGGCCGCGCTCGCGCGCAAGCACCGGGTGCCCGGGGCGGCGCTGGGCATCCAGCGCGGCGACGACCGGGTGCTGGCGAGCCACGGCGTGCTGAACACCGCGACCGGGGTGGCGGTCACCGACGACTCGGTGTTCCAGATCGGCTCGATCACCAAGGTGTGGACGGCGACGGTGGCGATGCAGCTGGTCGACGAGGGCCTGCTGAAGCTGGACGCGCCGATCGCCGACGTGCTGCCCGAGCTGCGGCTGGCCGACCCCGACGTCACCAAGCAGGTGACGTTGCGGCACCTGCTCACCCACACGAGTGGAATCGACGGCGACGTCTTCACCGACACCGGCCGCGGCGACGACTGCCTCGAAAAGTTCGTGGGCCTGCTGGAGGAAGTCGCGCAGAATCACCCGCTCGGGGCGACGCTGTCCTACTGCAACTCCGGGTTCGTGCTGCTGGGCCGGGTGATCGAAAAGCTGACCGGGCAGACGTGGGACGCGGCCCTGCGCGAGCGGCTGTTCACCCCACTGGGTCTCACCCACACGGGGACGTTGCCGGAAGAGGCGCTGCTGCACCGAGCGGCGATGGGGCACGTCGCGGCCGGTGACGGCCCGCTGTCACCGGCTCCGGCGTGGGGCCTGCCGCGTTCGGCGGGCCCGGCGGGGTTGATCACGGCGTCGGCGGCCGACGTCCTGGCGTTCGCCCGGATGCACCTGGCCGGCGGGGGTGACGTGCTGTCCGAGGCGTCGGCGGCGGCGATGACCGAGTGGCAGGCGGACCTGCCGGACAAGCACACGCTGGGCGACTCCTGGGGCCTCGGCTGGATCCGCTTCGATTGGGACGGCCACCGGGTGATCGGCCACGACGGCAACACGATCGGGCAGTCGGCGTTCCTGCGGCTGCTGCCCTCGCACGGCCTCGCCGTCACCCTGCTCGCCAACGGCGGCAACACGCGCGACCTGTACGAGGAGCTGTACCGCGAGATCTTCGCTTCGCTGGCCGGAGTCGCCCTGCCGAGTCCGATCGCGCCGGCCGCGGAGCCGCCGTCGGTCGACTTCGCGGAGTTCACCGGGACCTACGAGCGGGCGTCGATGCGGATCGAGGTGTTCGAAGGGGAGAAGGGCCTGCGCATGCGGCAGACGGTCACCGGCCCGATCGCGGCACTGGTCCCGGACCCGACGACGGAACACGACCTGATCCCGCTGGGAGGGTCGCAGTTCGTCTTCCGCGAGCCGGGCGCCCGCTCGTGGATCTCGGCGACGTTCTACACGCTGCCGACGGGGGAGCGGTACCTGCACAGCGGCGTCCGCGCGACGCCGAAAGCCGGGTAGCCGCAGTGAACTCCCGCTTCCGCCCGACGAGCGGAAGCGGGAGTTTCCTCAGTGGTGCGACGCGGCCTGCGGGGCCGGCCCGCGCCGGATCAGCCAGCTGCCCGCGAAGGCGATCACGCCGATGATGCCCGCGACGATGAACGCCGCCCGGAGGCCGGCGGCGTCCGGGCCGGTCGCTGCCGTGTCGTGGCTGCCCAGCGTCGCCACGCTGACGAACATCGCCGTGCCGAGCGCGCCCGCCACCTGCTGCAGCGTCGAGAGGATCGCGCTGCCGTGCGAATACAGGTGTTCGGGCAGCACGCCGAGCGACTCGGTGAACAGCGGCGTCATCATCAGCCCCAGCCCGGCCATCATCAGCACGTGGATCCCGATCACCGCGATGAGCGGCGAACCCGGCCCCAGCGCCGCGAACAGCCACAGCGAAGCGGCCATCGCCGCCGCGCCCGGGATGACCAGCGGGCGCCCGCCGACCTTGTCGAACAGCGCGCCGACCGGGCGGCCCAGCAGGCCCAGCACCAGCCCGCCGGGCAGCACGGCCAGCCCGCTGACGAACGTGCTGGTGTGCAGCACCGTCTGCAGGTAGAGCGGCAGCAGGATGGCCGCGGCGCCGATCAGGCACACGAACAGCAACGCCGTCAGCACCAGCGCGACGACGAAGCTGCGGTGGGTGAACGGCCGCAGGTCGAGCAGCGCGCGGTCGCGGCGCTGCAGCCGCAGCTGCCGCCAGGTGAACACCACCAGCGCCACGACCCCGACGACGATCGGCACCCAGCCCGGTACCGCCGGCTCGGCCCCGGCCTGCTCGCCGCTCGACGACAGGCCGTACAGCACCCCGCCGAACCCGATCGCCGACAGCAGCACCGAAGGCACGTCCAGCGGCACCTTGCGGCGTTCGCTGTCGATGCGCAGCAGCAGCCCACCGGCCACCAGCGCGGCGATCGCCAGCGGCAGCACGATCCAGAACATCCAGCGCCAGCCGAGCGACAGCACCGCACCGCCGATGGTCGGCCCGATCGCGGGCGCGACCGCGATGACGATCGTGATCGTGCCCATCGTCGCGCCGCGCCGCTCCGGCGGCACCAGCCGCATCACCGTCGTCATCAGCAGCGGCAGCATCACCGCCGTCCCGCACGCCTGCACCACCCGGCCGGCCATCAGCAGCCCGAACCCGGGCGCGAGCGCGCTCAGCAGCGTGCCCAGGCTGAACGCCGACAGCGAGAACAGGAACACCTGCCGCGGCGAGAACCGCTCCAGCATGAACCCGGTGGTGGGAATGACGACGGCCATCGTCAGCAGGAACCCGCTGGTCAACCACTGCACGGTGGTGGTCGGCACGTGGAGGTCGACGGTCAGGTCGCGCAACGCGACACTCAGGATCGTCTCGTTGAGGATCATCACGAACGCGGAAAGCACGAGAACCCCGATGAGGAGTCCCGAACGCGCCGGGGCGCGGTTCACGTCGGCGGGCGGGGTGGACACGGTTTCGGTCATCGGGATGGGACTCTCCTGGTCGGCCGGGACGGCCGTGCCGAACACGGACGTCCATCGCAGTGTGCCCGTTTCGGACCGCTCCTGTCAGGCGGTTTTCGTTACACCGGACCCCCTGCGAAGCCGGTCGAGGCATCCGATATGCTTCCGCCAGTACGAAGTTCCGCAGCGCGCGATTAGCTCAGCGGGAGAGCGCTTCCCTGACACGGAAGAGGTCACTGGTTCAATCCCAGTATCGCGCACCACGAGTCCACCCCCGGATTTCGTGGAAGTTCGTACCACGGGCGATTAGCTCAGGGGGAGAGCGCTTCGTTCACACCGAAGAGGTCACTGGTTCGATCCCAGTATCGCCCACCCGATTACCCGAAAGGCCCCGTCCACGGACGGGGCCTTTCGGTTTCCGCGGTTGATCCCCTTCGGACCGTCCCTACAGCAGGCGGCGCTGAACCACGTCGGCGATGACCGTGTGGACCATTTTCTCGGCTTCTTCGTTGCCGGGCAAGGTTTCCCGGCGGCGGCCCGCGAAGAGCAGGTGACCACCGCCGATCAACGACAGGGCCAGGGCGTCGACTTCCGCGTCCGCGGCGATGCGGCCCTGTTCTCGCTCCGCCGACAAGTAGCCCGCCAGCATGTCGTGTGCCTCCGTCAGGATGGGGAGGCTGCTCTGTCTGCGCAGGCGGGTGCGGAGCTCGTCGCGGAAGAAGAGCAAGCTCGTCAGGGCCAGGGTGACCGGGTCGAACAGCTCGACCAGTGCGTCGACGAGGTTGTCCCCGACGGTCCGGGTGCCCGCCGCGGCGTGCAGGAGGGCGGCCTGGTCGGCCAGGCGGGCGAGGCGGTCGCGGACGAGCTCGGCCAGGAAGTCGTCGAAGTCGGCGAAGTGGCGGTGCAGGACGCCCTTGGCGACGTCGGCCTCCGTCGTCACCGCCCGGCTGGTCAGCGCGCTCGGGCCGTCGCGGAGGAGGACCCGCTCGGCCGCGTCGAACAGCTGCTTGCGCACGTCGCGCAGGTGGACCCCGGTCGGCATGGAGCCATTCTCCGGTACGCCCGGTGGTTGTCCTAGTGGGCGAGCGCCCATTAGAGTGGGCGCATGCCCACTCAACCCCACGAAGCCCGCTCGATGGCGGAGTCCTTCGGAACCGACGCCGAACGCTACGACCGCGCGCGGCCGCCGTATCCAGCCGATCTGGTGACCCGGATCATCGCCGAGAGTCCCGGCACCGACATCCTCGACGTCGGCTGCGGAACGGGGATCGAAGCGCGGCAGTTCCGCGCGGCGGGCTGCCGGGTCCTCGGCATCGACCCCGACGCGCGGATGGCCGGATTCGCCCGCCGCGGCGGAATCGACGTCGAGGTGGCGAAGTTCGAGGACTGGGAACCGGCCGGCCGCACGTTCGACGCGGTGGTCGCCGGGCAGGCCTGGCACTGGGTGGACCCGCAGGCCGGCCCGTCCAAGGCGGCGCGGGTCCTGCGCCCCGGCGGCCTGCTCGCGGTGTTCGCGCACGTGTTCCAGCCGCCGGCCGAGGTGGCGGAGGCGTTCGCGGAGGCGTGCCGCCGGGTGCTGCCGGACCTGCCGTTCGCGGCCGAGACGCGCACGGCCGCGGAGATCTACGACGTGATGTTCACCGGATTCGCCGACGCCATCGCCGCGGCGGACGGCCTGGCCGCCCCGGACCGCTGGACCTTCGAGTGGGAGCGGAGGTACACGCGCGAAGAGTGGCTCGACTTCCTGCCCACGACGGGCGGGCTGACGCGCCTGCCGCCGGCGGCCCTGGAGGAGATCCTCTCCGAAGTCGGTGCGGCGATCGACGCCCTCGGCGGAAGTTTCGCGCTGCCGTACACGACCTTGGCGGTGGTCGCGCACCGGCCCTGACAAAGTCCCGGCGAACATCAGTCGTGCGCGAAGCCTGCTTCGGCACGTTTCCCAGGGGCCCGGGCGGGTGTGAGCGGGCCGGGGAACGACCGTGTAACCCCGGAGGTCGGTGTCGGTCAGTGGGCGGCTGTGACGGCGGGTTCCGGATGCGTCGGCACCGGGGAGTGGCGGGGCAGGAACGCGGCGACGGCCAGCGCGATCAGCGCCGCGGCCGAGCCCATGCCCAGCACCAGCCGGAACCCGTTCTGCGACGGCAGCGTCGCCGGGCCGAACGAGATCGTCAGCCGGGCGAGGACCAGTCCCGCGGTGGCGCTGGAGACCGACGTGCCGATCGACCGCATCAGCGTGTTGAGGCTGTTGGCGGCCGCCGTTTCCGACACCGGCACGGCACCCATGACGAGGGCCGGCATCGCGCCGTACGCCAGCCCGATCCCGGCGCCGATGACACACGAAATCAGCACCAGGTGCCAGGTCGCGCTCATCAGGACGATGCCGAGCGCGTACCCGGCGGCGACGACCACCGCGCCGAGCATCAGCGTCGTCTTCGGGCCGCGGGTGGCCGAGATGCGCGCGGACACCGGGGCCAGTGCCATCATCACCAGCCCGGACGGCGCCATCACCAGGCCCACCGCCAGCATCGACTTCCCGAGGCTGTACCCGGTGGCGGCCGGCAGCTGCAGCAGCTGCGGCAGGACCAGCGACATCGCGAACATCGCGAAGCCGAACACCGCGGAGGCGATGTTGGTCAGCAGCACCTGGCGCCGGGCGGTCGTCCGCAGGTCCACCAGCGGCCGCGCGGTCCGCAGCTCCCAGCGGCCCCACAGCAGCAGGACGACGGCGGCGGCCGTGAACAGGCCCAGCGTCGCCGCGCTGCCCCAGCCCCAGTCGGCGCCCTTCGAAATGGCCAGCAGCAGGCACACCAGCGCGATCGACAGGCCCGCCGCACCCGGCACGTCGAACCGGCCGCCGGTGCGGACCGGCGACTCCGGCACGAGCACGACGACCAGCGCCGTGACGACCACGCCGAGCCCGGCCGCGGTCCAGAAGAGCGCGTGCCAGTCGGCGTTCTCGGCCAGCAACGCCGCCGCGGGCAGGCCCAGCGCGCCGCCGACGCCGAGCGACGCGCTCATCAGCGCCGTGGCGGAGCCGAGCCGTTCGGCGGGCAGCTCGTCGCGCATGATGCTGATCCCGAGCGGGATCACGCCGGCGGCGAGGCCCTGCAGGGCCCGCCCGGCGACCATTGGCACGAGGCTGTCGGAGAGCGCGCCGATCGTCGAGCCCGCGACCAGCGCGCCGAGGCTGATGAGCAGGATCCGCCGTTTCCCGTACATGTCGCCGAGCCGGCCCATGGTCGGCGTCGCGACCGCGCCCGCGAGCAGGGTGGCGGTGATCGCCCAGGTGGCATCGGCCGCGGAGGCGTGCAGGAGCCCCGGCAGGGCCGGGATCAGCGGGATCACCAGCGTCTGCATCAGCGATACGGTGATGCCGGCGAGGGCGAGGACCGCGACGACGAGGTTCGCGCGCGGCGAGACCTCCTCGGCGGCTCTGGCTGGATCGGGCACGAGCGGTCCTCCGAAGTGTGGTTCAGCGTAATTAAATCAGTCGCTTGACTTAGCGTAGCAGTCTTCGGTTGACTGCTGACGAACCGACGGCCACCGCGGAGGAACGATGACGACCACCGAGATTCCCGAGTACCCGATGACCCGGGCCGCGGGCTGTCCGTTCGACCCGCCGCCCGCCGCCCGCGCGCTGCAGGAGGAGGCCCGGCTCGCCCGCGTGCGGCTGTGGGACGGCAGCACGCCGTGGCTGGTGACCCGCTACGCCGACCAGCGGGCGCTGCTGGTGGATCGCCGGGTCAGCGCCGACATCACCCGGCCCGGGTACCCGAGCCCCGCGCCGCTGCCGAAGGGCGGCACCGGGTTCGGCTTCATCCTGATGGACGACCCGGAGCACGCGCGGCTGCGCAAGATGGTGACGGCGCCGTTCACGATCCGCCGGGTCGCCGCGATGCGCCCGGCCGTGCAGCGGATCGTCGACGACCTGATCGACGAGCTGCTGGCCGGCTCGAAGCCGGTGGACCTCGTCGAGGCGTTCGCGCTGCCGGTGCCGTCACTGGTGATCTGCGAGCTGCTCGGCGTCCCGTACGCCGACCACGGCTTCTTCCAGGAGAACAGCAAGGTCATCGTCCGCCGCGACGTGACGCCCGAGGAGCGGGCGGCCGGGCACCAGGCGCTGATCGGCTACCTCGACCGGCTGGTGGGGGCGAAGCTCGAGAATCCCGCCGACGACCTGCTTTCCGGGGTCGCCGCCCGGGTCGCGGCGGGCGAGCTGACCCGGGTCGAAGCGGCGCAAATGGGCCTGCTGCTGCTCGTCGCCGGCCACGAGACGACGGCGAACATGATCGCGCTCGGCACCCTGGCCCTGCTGGAGCACCCGGACCAGCTGGCGCTGTTGCGCGAGGGCGACGATCCGGCGCTGGTCGCGTCGGCGGTCGAGGAGCTGTTGCGCTACTTGAACATCACCCACAACGGGCGCCGGCGCGTCGCGCTGGAGGACATCGAAATCGCCGGGGAGACGATCCGCGCGGGCGAGGGCCTGATCATGGCGAGCGACATCGGCAACCGCGACCCGGAGGCCTTCCCGGACGGCGACCGGCTGGACCTGACCCGCGACGCGCACCGGCACGTGGCCTTCGGCTTCGGCGTCCACCAGTGCCTCGGGCAGCCGCTGGCCCGGCTGGAGCTGCAGGTCGTCTACAGCACGCTGTACCGGCGGATCCCGACGCTGGCGCCGGCCGTCGAGCTCGGGAAGATCCCGTTCAAGCACGACGGTTCGGTGTACGGCGTGTATGAGCTGCCGGTCACCTGGTGAGTCAGACGCTGCGCAGCACCGACACGACCGCGCCGAGGATCACCGCGCGGTCGCCGTCGATGACGTCGTAGGCCGGGTTGCGGGGCTCGAGGTACACGTGGCCGTCGCGGCGGCGGTAGACCTTGACCGTCGCCTCTTCGTCGATCATCGCCGCGACGATCTGGCCCGAGTGGGCCTCGGACTGCTGTTTGACCACGACGATGTCGCCGTCGCAGATGGCCGCGTCGATCATCGAGTCGCCGCGGACGCGCAGGCCGAACACCGTGCCGCGGCCGGTGAGGTCGCGGGGCAGCTTGAGGACGTCGTCGGTGTGCTCGACCGCCGAGATCGGCGTGCCGGCCGCGATGTCGCCGACCACCGGCACCGGCACCGAATCGCCGTCCTCGGCGGCGGCCGTGCCGTTGAGGAACGCGCGCACGTCGATCGGGCGCGAAACGGTCGCGCCGCGGCGCAGGAACCCCTTGTCTTCGAGGCTCGCCAGGTGCTTCGAGACCGACGACGTCGACTGCAGGCCGACGGCCTCGCCGATCTCGCGCGTGCTGGGGGAGTAGCCGTGCCGGACCACCCAGTCCCGGATCGCGACCAGGATCCGCTGCTGCCGCTCCGGCAGGGCCGAGGGGTCGAGGTGCTCGAACGTGTCGTCGTAGGTGGTCACCGGCGTGATCCTAGAGGCACGCGCCCCGCGCCCCGCCGCCGGTCCGGTCGTCGTGGTCCCGCTCAACGGAACACCGGGTGACAGTTGGCGTCTTACCAACCCTGATCGAGACTTTGCCAACCGTTGACCCGGGTAACGAAGAGACGTATGGTCTAGACCACAATTTTCCTTCGCTCGTAACCCTTCCCGTCGCGGCGGACCTCCCAGCGAGGCCGGGGCCGCGGCTCCGCCGTGCCCGGCGGCGGGGAGGCGAGCCCGTCCCCGAAGGAGCTGGTATGAACCGCAAACTGGTCGCGGCCGCCGTGGGCACCCTCCTGGCCCCGGTGCTGGTGGTGCTCAACCCCGCCGGGATCGCGAGCGCGCACGGCTACGTCAGCTCGCCGGCCAGCCGGCAGGCGCAGTGCGCCCAGCACGTCGTGTCGTGCGGGGCGATCCAGTACGAACCCCAGAGCGTCGAAGGGCCCAAGGGCCTGCGGTCCTGCAACGGCGGCGTGTCCCGCTTCGCCGAGCTCAACGACAACGGCAAGGGCTGGCGCGCCGCGAAGGTCGGCCGCACGGTGACCTTCAACTGGACCTTCACCGCCCGCCACCGCACGTCGAACTACCAGTACTTCATCGGCAGCCAGAAGATCGCGGAGGTGAGCGGCAACGACCAGCAGCCGCCGTCGACGGTCTCGCACCAGGTGAACCTGGGCAGCCGCACGGGCCGCCAGACGGTCCTGGCGGTGTGGAACATCGCCGACACGGCGAACGCGTTCTACGCCTGCATCGACCTGCAGGTGAGCTGAACCGGCGGTGCACTGTCCACTGTAGCCGGGCGGACCGCGTCGCCTCGGCGGCGCGGTCCGCCCGCGGTGCGCGGGCTGCGCGATGACACCGGTCCCGGCTAGCGGGTGAAAGTGAACCAGTTGATGTTGACGAAGTCCGCCGAGCCGCCGGAGAAGGTCAGGTAGAGGTCGTGCACGCCGGTGGCCGGGCCGACGATGTTGGCCGGCACGGTCTGCCACTGCTGCCAGCCGCCGTTGTTCGCGAAGTCGATCTCGGCGATCACCGGGCCCGTGACGCTGTCCAGGCGGGCCCGGATGGCGCCGCTGACCCCGGCGGCCGCGCCCGAGGCGAGGCGGGCGACGAACTGGTTCGGCGAACTCGTCCCGAAGTCGACGCGGGCGTACTTCAGCCAGTCGCCGTCCGCGATCCAGCCGACGTCCACGCCGCCGCCGGTGTCGGCGCACGACTCGTTCTGGGTGCCGTTCTGGGCGTTGTAGGCCTCCGCCTGGATGGTCGAGTACGCGCTCGTGCCGCCGGAACCGGGCGGGGTCGTGCCGCCGCCCGCGCCCGGTCCGAGCGAAACCGTCCACGACGTCGGGGCCGGGTCCTGGAGGTGGCCGTCGACGGGCTGGGCGCCGGTCGGGCCCACGTCGTCGTACGGGAAGGCGTAGCCGATCGACGCGTACTGGTGCACCAGGCGGGCGTAGTGGTTGGTGGTGGCGTCCCGGTAGTACTGCGCGGGCGCGACGCCGTCGGGCTGGTTGTTCCCGCCGGCCACCAGCAGGCTGCTGCGGTTCAGCGCGGCGGCCAGCCGGGCGGCGACCGCGCCGCGGGCGTCGCTGCCGGAGTTGTACAGGGGCCCGCTCGCGCAGCCGAAGATGTCCGCCGCGCTCGGCTTGGTGAACGGCACGCCGTTGGTGTTCAGGCCGGCGAACACGATCGCGTCCCCGCTGACCGTGCCGGTGTAGGAGCCGATGCCGCCCTGGCCGTTGATGGTCAGCGGCGTCGTGCGGTAGTGGTCCCAGACCGCGTTGAGGTAGTTCGTCCAGTAGCCGCCGAAGTCGACGGGGGAGTGGCCGGGCGCCAGCACCCGCACGACCTTGCCGGAGGCGTCGGTGACGACCAGCCGGTCCCACGGCGCGCCGTCGGCGTTGTGCTGCGCGCGCAGGCCGTCCGCGATGCCGGCGAGGGCGCCGTCGGGCAGCGGGCTGACCGACTGCGCGCCCGCCGCACCGGTGGTGGCCATCGACACCGGCAGCGCCACCATGTCGACGTAGCTGATGTTCGCGTAGAGGTTCGCGCTGTTGTAGGTGAACTCGCAGAACGTCCAGTTCGTCTGCCAGTTCGGGTCCGCACTGGCGAACCCGGGCTGCACCAGGCCGGGCCCCGGGTTGACGAAGAACTGGATCTTCTTGTCGACCGAGAACCACACCCGGCCGCCGATGAGGTAGTCGGTCAGCGTCACCGTGACCTGGGCACCCGGGCCGCCGAGCGGGATCGCGTAGTCCGGGATCGGGGTCACCGGCGCGGAGGGGTTGGCCAGCGGCCGGAACCGGCCGTCGGCGGTGACGAACCCGGGACGGCCCGCGGTGTCCGCGCCACTGATGTAGGCGTAGACGGTGCCGCTGCCCGAATTGTTCTTCAGGGTCAACGGCAGTGCCGCCGCGGCGCGGGCTCGCGGCGCGGTGACGGCGGACCACAGCGGCGTGCTCGCCGCGGCGGCGACCAGGCCGGCGGTGACGAAGGTACGCCTCGACAGCATGGCACCTCCTCGAAAGCGGGCGGCTTCCGCGGGGCCGGGGGCGGCCCCGCGTCCACCGGAAACGGTGCCCGGACGGTAGGTACGCGCCTCCGGCGAGGTCAATGTCCGGCGGGCCCGCTCGGGTACGGACGGCCCTCCACGCTGCCCTTTCGTAGCCCGGACCACTGTCCGCGGTGGTCCGGTGAGCGTCCGATGTGGACGGTGGGCTCAGCGGCCGCGCGGCGCGGGCAGCCCGGCGGCGGCGAGGGCGGCCCAGAGCGGCGTCGCGCCGACCCGCGGGGTCCCCAGCCCTCCGACGAACTGGCAGCCGAACGCGGCGGCGGTGAGGGTGGTCGTGCGGCCCTGGACGTCGACGAACCGGAGTTCGAAGCTGGGCCCCATGTCGGCGGTGCAGGCGATGTCCGGCTCCGGTTCCGGCAGGTCGCACGCCGTGGCGGCGATCTTCTTGATGGCGGCGACGTCGGTGGTACGGCTGCCGGCCGGGGCGGTTTCGGAAGCAGTGGGCGGGGGAGAGTACCGCGGCCCGCTCATGACGAGTTCCCGGGGTTCGTAGGAGGCGGAGCACAGCGCCGACGTCGACCCGGACCGGGCGTTGGCGCCGCAGGCCACCGCCGCCAGGGCGACGAGGACCACGGCCGGGACAGCGGACAGCCTGCGCATGGGGACGCCTCCTTCGGTTCCGTTGCTCCCCGGACGGAATCACCCGGTTGCGCGGTTGCACGCGAAGCGCTCGGCCGATCGGGCGGGGTGGGCCCGTTCCCGGGCCGGTGGCCCCGTTCGGTGAGTACCGTGGATCGTGGGGGACCGGGAGGCGGCCGGTGACCGGCCCGCCGGCGTCCGCGTACGAATCGGCCGCGCGCCCGGGAGGAGAAACCCATGACCGCCAGCACGGATGCCCCGCGCCTGCCGTTCGACCGGCCGAACGTCCTGGAAATCGCCCCGCTCTTCGAGGTGCTGCGCCGGCAGGGACCGGTGGTGGCGGTGACCACGCCCGCCGGGGATCCCGCCTGGCTGGTCACCGGGTTCGAGCAGGTGCGCGCCGTCTTCACCGATCCGCGGTTCGGGCGCTCGCACCCGGCTCCGGAGGAGGCGCCGTCGGTTTCCGACGCCGCGATCCTGGGCGGTCCGCAAGGCGACCACGAGACCGAACACGCCGAGCACGCGCGGATGCGGCGGATGCTCGTGCCCGCCTTCTCCGCCAACCGGATCCGCCGGCTCGCCGGGCGGATCCAGGAACTCGCCGACGGCTGCTTCGACGCCATGGAACGGGCGCGCCACGGTGACGACCCCGTGAACCTGCACGACCACCTGTCGTTCCCGTTGCCGGTGCTGGTGATCTGCGAGCTGCTCGGCGTCCCGTACGAGGACCGCGAAACCTTCCGGGTGCTGTCGGACCGGATGAGCCGGATGGACATCGGCGGCGGCGCGGACGCCGCGCTCGACGAGTTCACCGCCTACATGACCAGGCTCGCCGCGGCCAAACGGCGGGATCCCGGCCAGGACGTCGTCTCGGACCTGGTGCGCGCGCAGTCAGACGATCCGTCGTTCGGCGACGACGACCTCGCCCGGCTCGCCGCCGGCCTGCTGTTCGCCGGCCACGAGACGACGACCAACCGGATCGACCTCGGCGTGCTCTACCTGCTCACCGACCTCGCCCGCCGGGACGCGCTGGCCGCCGATCCCGAAAACCGGGTGCACGGCGTCGTCGAGGAGATCCTGCGGCTGGCCGCCCCGACCGGGCTCGGGGCGCTGCGGTACGCGCACGAGGACGTCGAGCTCGGCGGGGTGCGGATCGCCAAGGGCGACGCGCTCGTCCTGTCGACCGCCGCGGCCAACCGGGACGAAACCGTGTTCCCCGACGCGGAGACGTTCGACCCCGAGCGCAAGCCGAACGGGCACATCGCCTTCGCCTACGGTGGCTGGTTCTGCATCGGTGCCAGCCTGGCGCGCACCGAGCTGCGGATCGTGTTCGGGGCGCTGTTCCGGCGGTTCCCGGGGCTGCGCCTGGCCGTCGGCGTGGATGAACTCCGGGTCCGGGCCAACCGTGTCACCGGGGGAGTGGACCGCGTGCCGGTCCTCTGGTAGACCAACGGCGGTCGTGAGTGGAGGAAAAGACGTGACGTTGTGGGACAAGCTCGGGATGGACGCCAAGCTCATCAAGGTGCTGGAGGAGATCCCGCCCGGTCCGGACGCCGAGGAGTTCGGCCGCGCCTACGTCACGATCCACCAGCTGGCCGTCGAGCTGGACCAGCGGTTCCCCGAGGTGCGCAAGCAGCTGGACGTGCCGCTGGGCGGCGGCGCGACCCGGCACGCCGGGCTCGTCGAGCTGCTCGGCAAGGAGCTGGTGGACAAGATCAAGCGCTACGGCGACGTCTACCCGATCGAAGCCGCGCAGCTGTCGTCGGTGCGGTTCCGGGAGGTGCGGCTGCGCGGCCCGGGCGGCCGGGACCTGGTCGGGGCGTCGAAGACCGACCTGCCGCTGATCCGCCTGCGGCCGAAGGACTGACGCGGTGCTCGCCCCGCCGCCGGTCCGGGTCCTGGTGGCCGAACGCGACCCGGCGGTGCGAGCCCGCCTGAGCACGGTCCTCGACGAGGCCGACGGCGTCGAGCTCGTCGGCGCGGCCGCGGACGCGACGGCGGCCAGGGTCACCCTCCGCCGCCGGCTGCCGGACGTGCTGCTGCTGGACCTGCGCCTGAGCCCGCCGGAGGAGTTCCCGCGCCGTCCGGCGGTGGTGGCACTGGTGACGTTCGACTCGGACGCGGGCATCCTGCGCGCCCTCCGCGACGGCGCGGCGGGGTTCCTGCTGCGCTCGGCCCGCCCGCGGGACGTGCTCAAGGTGGTGCGCCTGGCCGCGGACGGCCACCTGGTGCTGTCCCCGGACGCCTCCCGCAGGCTGGTGTCGGCGGCGAGCCGGCTGTCCGGCCCCCGCGACGAACGGATGGCGGCGGTGGACCGGCTGTCGGCCCGGGAGGCCGAGGTGCTCGCGGCGGTGGGCGCGGCGCTGACGAACGCGGAGATCGCCCGGCGGCTGGACCTGCCGGAGCCGGTCGTGCGCGAGTACGTGGCGAGGGTGGTACGGAAGCTGGGGTGCGTGCACCGGACGGGCGCGGGACTGCTGGCCTACGAACGCGGGCTGTGCCGTCCAGGCGGCCCGTGAACGGCTCTTTCCCGACGTCCGAGGCCGGGAAAGAGCCGTTCGGGTCAGGCGCTCAGAAGCCCGCCAGGCCGTTCGGCACGCCGACCCCCGTCGGGGCGTCGTAGCCGGGGCCCGCCACGCACAGGTAGTCGCCGCCGCACTTCTTGCCCGCGCCCGCCGGGTCGTTGTGGCCGGTGGTCACGTCGACGAACGAACCCGCCTTCGCGTACACGCCCGCCGGCTGAACGGCGCCCGCGTGCCCGGAACGGCCGATCAGGCCCGCGACGAACGGCGCCGACGCGCTCGTGCCGCTGGCCAGGAGCCAGCCGCCCGCCTCGGCGTAGTGGATCGCGATGTCCTCGGCCGCCGCCGCCACGTCCGCGACGGTTCGCTTGCCGCAGTGGGTGTCCTTCTGCCACGCCGGTTTCGAGACGTAGGCAGAACAGCCGCTGCCGCCGTAGGTCCAGGCCTGCTCCGCCCAGCCGCGCGGGGAGTCCGGGTCGCGGGCCAGCGAAGTCCCGCCGACCGCGACCGTCGAGGCCAGGACCGCCGGGTAGCTCGCCGCGGTGAAACCGCTGTCGCCGGAGGAGGCCACCACCGTCACGCCCGCGTGCCGGTAGTGGCTCGCGTACGCCAGCGGAGCCCCGCCTTCCCGTGCGCCGTAGCTGTTCGACACCACTTTCGCGCCCAGGCGCACCGCGGTGTCCTCGGTCTCCGCGAGGTCGGCGAACCCGGGCGAGTTGCCCTCCACGACCAGGATCCGGCAGGAGGGGCAGGCCGCCGACACCATCGAGACGTCCAATGTGGACTCCAGGGCCCAGCCGAAGTTCACCTCCGGCAGCGGGGCCGCCGCGCCCTGCTGGTTCACCTTGCGGAAGCAGCCGTTCGCCGTCGTGCACGGCGGCAGGCCGTACTGCGTCCGGTAGGCGGCCAGGTCGGCCTCCAGGTTCGGGGCGTCGAAGGCGATCGAGATGCCGACGACGGTGTCCGGCCCGGCCTGGTCCGGCAGCCGGTAGGCCGAGGCCAGGTCGTCGGCACCCCAGCCGGCCGGGCCGAACGCGCGCGCCGCGCCCGGCGTGTAGGTGGTGAGGCAGCGCAGCACGCCCGGCCGTTCGGGGCACGCCGCGCGCGGCCCCGGCGCCGCGCTCGCGGCCGGCGCGACCACGCCGGCGGCCGCCACCGCGGCGGCCAGCACTCCCAGCCATCTCCTGTTCACTGTGGACAGTCCCCTCATGACGCGTAGACGTGGTAGGCGGCGGTGATCGTTTCGGCGATCGTCGCCCCGGCGGCGTCGGCCGCCGTGACGCGCAGGGAGACGTCGATGCCGCGGAAGGTCTCCGTGGTCGCGGCGAAGCCCGCGTGGAAGACGCCGTCGCCGCGGGCGGTGACGGTCGCGTCCTGCCAGGTCGTGCCGTCGGTCGAGTACTGCACGGTCGCGGCCGTCACCGGCGAACCGGTGCTCTGCTGCAGGTGCCCGACCGTGAGGTCCAGGCCCTGCGGACCGGACGCCGTCGACCCGTCCGGCCGCAGCCCGCCGACCGCGTACCCCAGCGTCAGCAGCGGCTCGACCGCGCAGTTCCGGTCCGGCCCGCCGTCCCCGCGGGCGCAGTACAGCGTCGGCGGCAGGGTGACGCCTTCGACGTGCCGCGACTTCCACGTCCATTCGGTGTGGGTCGCGGTGCTCTGCCGGTACATCGGCCCGGTCCGCCCGGCGTCGATGGTGAGCCCCAGTGTCGACGGGCCGGGCGCGACCTCCTTGTCGAACGCGGCCGCGCGGGCGCCCAGCGGGCTGCCTTCGGCGAGGGTCGTGCCGTCCTGGGTGAAGCGGTAGGACCCGGTGACGGTGTCCCGGGACTCGCCGGAGAAGCCGTAGCCGGTGTGGCCGGGCTGGGTGTCGCTGAACGGCGTGATCGAGAACCGCAGCAGATCGCCCGCCCGCGTCGCGCCGGGCAGGGTGTACGCCCGGCCGTCGGTCAGCGGCAGCAGGGCCACCTCGCCCGCCGGGTGCAGCGGGAAGCGGTTCCAGTCCTCGGTGACCGACGAGCCGCCCTGGTAGGTGTGGAACGGCTCGCCCTGGCCGCCCGCCCAGCCGACGAACGGCCCCGGCAGGGTGTACTTCGCGAACCCGCCGAACCATCCCAGGTCCGGCGCCGCCGAGACGTACTCGGTCTGCTTGCGCGGCAGCTGGATCGGGTGCCCCGCCCGGCCGCTGACGTCCTCGAACGTGAACATCCCGCTGCGCTGGCGCATGCCGAGCGAGGAGTACTCGCTGAAGTAGGTGGCATCCACCGTGGCGACGTCCTTCGCCGTGATCACGTACCGCTGCTGCGGAATCACGCCGATGCTCGCCTTCTGCAGCACGTATTCGTACGGCGTGCCCGGCCCGGGCGGGGACACGAGCCTGCTGTACGGGTAGGTCTGCAACGCCCCGGTGCGCACCGGGGTGCTCGTGGGCGACACCGAAATCGGTACGCCGGGTCCGGCGTCGAAGTCGACCAGCAGCGCCGGCCCGGTCTTGGCGGCCCGGCGGAACAGGAAGCCGGTGTCGTCGAGCAGCGCCGGGCGCGGGGTCACCCAGGTCAGCTTGCTGGACGCCCGTTTCGCGTCGACGCGGACACTTCCGTCCGCCTTCACCGCGAACTCCGGCTGGGCGCTGAAGCGCAGCTCGGTCGGGTTGCCGTCGGCGTCGGTCGTCCAGAACACGCCGAGGGCGCTGTAGTTGCCGTCCGGCACGCTGAACTTGGCCGTGCCGCCGAAGAAGTAGTTGAAGTTCTCGTCCGGGGCGAGTGCGTTGCCGTCGTCGGTGTTGTAGAGGAACGCGATGCCGGTGTCGGCGGGCTTGCCCGCGATGTCGGTGGCGTCGACCGACACCGTCCGCATCACCGAACGCGGCTGCGCGGCCTGCCGCTTCGGTGCCCCGGCGAGGGCGAACCGGGTCCCGTTCGCGAACAGCCCCTGGCCGCCGAACCGGCCGCGGGCGGTGTCCTCCCTGAACTGCTTGGCCAGCGCGGCGCCGAAGGTCGCGGTGTCCACGGGGGCCTTCGCGCCCGCCAGCAGCGCCTTGACGTCGAACAGGCTCAGGTCGAGCCCGCGCCCGAGGTAGGGCAGCGCGGTGCCGGGCACCTCGTAGTCCCGGCCGCCGAGCCGCAGGTGCACCAGCGCCCGTGCCATGCCCTTCTCCGCGGCGGGCCGGACCTCGAACGTGTCCCGGCCGTCCGGGGCGGTCCGGACGGTGACCCGGTCCCCGGTGGGCAGCGTGACCGTCGAGGACGGGACCGCGGCGGTCGCGGCCGGCGGGGCGAGCCCGGCCACGCCCGCCGAACCGGCGAGCAGGACCGCGAGCACCGAAAATGTTCTTCGCACTGGCACCTCCGTGTGGTGATCGATCACCACTACCGACGGGCCGGCCGCCCCGGCCGTTGAGCCGGATTGTCGATCTTCTGCGAATTACCCCGACCGGCCCAACGACGGAAAGTGGCGCCGATCAGGACGACCCCGGCGACGCTGAGCGCCCCGCCCACCAGATCCACCCAGGTCGGCCGCTCGCCGAGCCAGCCGAACGCCACCGCGAGCGCCACCGCGGGAACGAGGTAGAGGGCGGCCGTCGCGACGGTGAGCGAGTGCCGGGCCACCGCGTACCCCCAGGCGACGAACCCGGCCGCCGACGGGAACGCGCCGAGGAACACCACGGCCAGCGTCGCTTCCGGCGGTGCGGTCGCGAAGGCGTGCACGGCTTGGGGCGCGAGCGGCGCGAGGCACAGCGTTCCGGCCCACATCGCGTAGCAGGCGACCTCGAGCCCGGTGTAGCGCCGCAGCAACGGCTTGCTCCCGAGGTGGTAGACCGCCTGGACCGCGGCCGCGGCCAGCACGGCCCACGCCGCACCCGAGTAGCCCAGCCCGCCGCCGGTGGCGATCAGCGCGCTGCCGCCGAGCGCGACCGCGCTGCCCAGCAGCTTCGCCGCGGTGAGCCGCTCGCCCAGGAACGCGGCCGCGAGCAGCGCGCTGAACACCGGCGCCACCGAGACCAGCAGGCTCGCCGTGCCCGCCGGCACGTGCACCTCACCCCAGTTGAGCAGCAGCTGATAGGCGCTCATCCCGGCCAGCCCGCACCCCGCGATCGCCGGCAGGTCCGCGCGGCGCGGGCGGCGCACGCCCAGCACGGGGGCGGCGAGCAGCAGCACCGCCGACGCCACCGCGAGCCGGGCGAACGACAACCCGGCGACGCCGTAGCCGTCCAGGCCCACCTTGATCGCGGGGAACGCCGAGGCCCACAGGACGACGGTGACGGCCAGTGCCGCGGTCGCTTTGCACTTCACGAACCCATCGTCGGCGGTACGATGGTGAAGTACCAGTTACCTTTTCTTGGCCAATAGGAAAGCCGGACTTCATGTTGGAGCTGCGCCGCCTGCGGGTCCTGCACGGGCTCGCCCAGCACCGGACCGTGGCCGCGACGGCCGCGGCCCTGCACCTGACCGGCCCCGCCGTCTCGCAGCACCTGGCCGCGCTCGAACGCGAGGCCGGCGTCCCGCTGCTGGAAAAGCGCGGCCGCACGCTCGCCTTCACCCCCGCCGGACGGCTGCTGCTCTCACACGCCGAGGTGATCCTCGACGACCTCGCCGCCGCGGAGTCGGCGCTGGCCGCGGCGGCCGGGAACGACGGCACCGGCACGGTCCGCGTCGCGGCCTTCGCCTCCGCGGCCCGGCAGCTCCTGCCGCGCGCCTGGGCCGGACCGGTGTCGCTGCGCCTGGTCGAGCAGGAACCCGACGCCGCCCTCGAGTCGCTGCGCCGGCAGGACGTCGACGTCGCGGTCGTGCACAGCTATTCGCTGCTGCCGCGGGAAATCCCGCCGCGGTTCGCCGAGCGGGCGCTGCTCGACGACCCGGTCCTGCTGGCCCGCGACCCGGCCTCGCCGGGCCCGGCCGACGGCGAACCGGTGGACCTGGCCGCCTTCGCCGGCCGGCCGTGGCTGGTGCCGGCGGCCGACCTCTCCTGCCACGCGATGATCCGGCGGGCCTGCGGCGCGGCCGGCTTCGTGCCCGAGGTCGCCGCGGAGTCCGCGGACTTCGCCGTCCTCGTCGCGCTCGCGGCCGCCGGGGCGGGCGTCGCGCTGGTGCCCGCCATGGCGCTGCCCGCCGGATCGCCCGGCGTCAGCCTCCATCCGCTGCGGGAACCGTTGGCCCGCAGGGTGTTCGCGGTGACCCGGGCGGGACTGGCGCGGCGGCCGGACGTCCGTGCGGTGCTGGACCGGCTGAAGCGGGCCGCGCGCGAAGTCACTTCTTCTTCCGAGCCTGCTCGACGGCTTCCAGGAACTCCTTGACCTTGGCGAGCTTGTCGGGCCTGTAGCAGAAGGTGTTGCCTGGGAGCTTGTCGCACCCCATCGGCACGTTCGCGACGACTTCCGTATGTCCTTCCGGGCCTACGAAGACGATTTCGCCGAGATCCCTCTTGGTCGCCTCCTTGTGCTTGACGTCGGTGAGCTTCGTGACCTGGAACCGGTGTGGGGTGTCCTTGGGCATGAATCCCCAGTACTTCGTGGCGACATTGAGCGTGATAGTCCGGCCGTCGAAGTGGATGGAGCGGCGGCGGTCCCGGACGTGGTGGGACGTCACGGTGCCTCCCGTGGTCAGAGCGTCCGGCAGGTGAGCGCCGGGCGGGCGTCGGCACTTCCGTTCTGCGTCAGGGCGATCAGGCCGAACGTCGTGGTCTTGTCCGCGTCGAGCTTCGCGTTCCAGGCGGCGTTTTCGACCGTCACGGTGGAACCATCGACCGAGAAGGTGCCGTTCCACAAGCCGCTGATGCGGTGACCGGCGGGCAGCTGCCAGCGGACGCTCCAGCCGGACAGGCCCGCGGTGCGGTCGTTGCGCACCGTCACCTCCACCTGGTAGCCGCCGGGCCAGGAGTTCGTCACCTGGTAACGCGCGGCGCAGCCCAGGTCGGCCGGTGTCGTCGGCGCCGGGCTCGAGCTCGCCGGTGCCGCGGGACCGGAGGGGCCGGCCGGGGCGGCCACCGGCGTGCCGTCCGGCACGATCACCGTGCCGATCACCACGCCGAGCGCCAGCAGGACCGCCCCGGCGGCGCCCGCCAGGACGAGCCGGCGTCGCGGACGGCGGCGGACGCGCAGGAGCCGGGTGCCGGCTCGGGGCCGCGGGCGCGGCGGCGGCAGGGGACGGCCGCCGGTGACCGCTTCGAACAGCTCCTGGACCTCCGCCATGGTCGGGCGCGCTTCGGGGTCCCGCTGCAGCATGCGGGTGAGCACTTCGGCGAGCGGCCCGCGGTGCCGCGGCGGGATGGTCTCCTCCTTGGCGATGCGCAGCAACAGCGTGATCGCGTTGTCGTCGTTGCCGAACGGGGGAGTGCCCTCCAGCGCGCGGTAGAGCGTCGCCCCGAGGGAAAAGACATCGGCCGGGAAGCCGGCTTCGCCGCCTCCGGCGACTTCCGGGGCCAGGTAGGCCGGGGTGCCCGCGATGAAGCCGCCGCCCGTCACGGTGCCTTCGCCGGTGGCCCGGGAGATGCCGAAGTCGGCGATCTTCGCGACGCCGGACTCGCCGAGCAGGACGTTGCCGGGGGTGACGTCGCGGTGCACGACCCCCTCGGCGTGCGCAGCCGCCAGCGCGGACGCGATCGGCGCGCCGATGCGCGCCACCTCCTCGGCGGGGAGGGTCTCGCGGTCGGCCAGGACCTCCGCCAGGCTGCGCGAGGGCAGGTACTCCATCACCAGATAGGGGCCGCCGGGCGCCTCGACGACGTCGTGCACCGTGATCGCGTGCGGGTGGCGCAGGCGGGCGGTCAGCCGCGCCTCGCGCAGGGCACGCGCGCTCGCCTGGGCGCTCGCGGCCGGCCCGAGGGCGGCGTCGTAGTCCAGCTGCTTGACCGCGACGACCCGGTCGAGCCGCTCGTCGCGGGCGCGCCAGATCACACCCATCGAGCCCTGGCCGATCCGTTCGGCCAGCCGGTAGCGCCCGGCGATCAGCTCTCCTGCGTCGGTCACGCGACCTCCCCGGCTTTCCCCAGAGCACACGGATGCGGGTGGCGATCGGTTCGAGCCTAACGGCCTGCCCGCCGAGGTGCGACGGACAGGCCGGGCTCAGGCGCCGGGCCGGTGCAGCTGGTCCCACGCCGGGACGTACGGCGTGAACCGCAGCTTCATCCCGGCCTCGCCCGGCAGCTTGTCCGCCTTGCGGGCGTTGCAGCTGCGGGCGGTGCCCCCGCACGCGGCGACCGTGTTGAGCCAGTCGGTCCGGGCGCCACCGCGGCTCAGCGGCGTCACGTGGTCGATCGTGGTGGCGCGCTGCCCGCAGTAGGCGCAGCGGTGCCCGTCACGGACCAGCACGCCGCGCCGGGACCAGCGCGGCGGCTGCGTATATCGCCACTTCATGACGACGTACCGCAGCAACCGCACGATCTTCGGGCGCGGGAACAGCCCGTACGCGAGGCCCTCCTCGGCCTCGTGGATCTCGGCGACGTGGCGCACCAGCATGCGGATCGCGTGCGGGACCGACACGGTCTGCAGCGGCTCGTAGCCGGCGTTCAGGACGAGTACCTTCACAGCGCACTCCAATGCGACGATGGGGACGCGGGATGCGTCCCCGCCTGTGGGAAATCATCGTCGCCGAGTGGCCTGACCTGCGTCAATCGTGTTTCACCGCAGCGGATGCGCGCGGAAGAACCGCCAGATGACCGGGGTCGCGTCGATCACCGTCGGCGTCGCGGAGTCGTTGTTGGGCCGGGTGCTGGGCCAGACGTGCCCGGCGCCTTCGACGCGGTAGTGCTCGAGGGCGCAGCCGAGCCACTTCTGCGCGACGACGCCGGCCACCGGCGTCCACGACACCGGATCGGGCCGGCAACCGTCCCTTGTGGACCAGGCGGCCAGCCAGTCCGGGATCGCGGGGAGGCCCTTCGCCGGGTTGCCGTCGTAGGGGATGGTCGTGTCGGCACTGCCGTGGAAGTCGAGGACCGGCGCCGGCCGGCTCGGGTGGCAGGCGCCGCCCTGCGGGTAGAACGCGCCGGACACCGGGGCGAACGCCGCGATCCGGCCGGGCAGGCGGCAGGCCAGCACGCCGACGAAGCCGCCGCCGTTGGACTTGCCCGCCGCGTAGATCCGCCGGTTGTCGACGCACAGCGTGCGCTGCAGCTGGTTCAGCAGGTCGCCGGTGAACCGGACGTCGTCCGCGGCGGCCGAATAGGGCGCCCCGGTCCAGGCGGATTCGCCGTCGGTGCCGATCAGGCCCTGCGGGTAGACCGCGATCGCGTCCAGCGCCGAGAAACCGGACAATTCTTCCTGGTACTGCGACGTGCGCTTGTGCCCGTGGAAGGACAGCACCAGCGGGTACGGCCGGTGCGGGTTGTAGTGCGCGGGCAGGTGGACGGTGTATTCGCGGTCGAGGCCGCCGGAGGTGACGTGCCGGGTGGTCGTCACCCCGGCCGGGAACCCGGGCGCGCGCCCGCAGCCGGTGGTCGGGACAGGGTGGTCGGCGACGCCGGCCGCGGCGGCGGGCGCGGCGAAGGCGGTGGTCAGGGCACCGGCGGCGGCGAACGAGGCCGCCCAGCGGGGCAAGCGTCCGGGCACTCGATCCTCCTTGATCGACAGCGGGGCGTGGCCAGCATCACACCGGGAGCCGGTGGTACCGAGATTGCGTTCATAAAGTGCGCGGTCGGAACTGTCGGGCCCGCTCGGTAGGATCGACCCAACAACGGCCGCCGGACATGCGGAAAGGAATGGAAGTGACTGCCCCGATCGAGACGCTGGAGTTCCAGTCGGAAGCGCGTCAGCTGCTCCAGCTGATGATCCATTCGATCTATTCGAACAAGGACACGTTCCTGCGGGAACTCGTGTCCAACGCCTCCGACGCCCTCGACAAGCTGCGGCTGGAGTCGTACCGCGACAAGGACCTCGAGGCGGACACGGCCGACCTGCACATCGCGATCGATACCGATCCGGAGGCGCGGACCCTGACGGTGCGCGACAACGGCATCGGTATGACCCGCGACGAGGTCGTCGCCCTGATCGGGACGATCGCCAAGTCCGGCACCGCCGACTTCCTGACCAAGCTGAAGGAGGCGAAGGACGCGGCGGCCTCGCAGGACCTGATCGGGCAGTTCGGCGTCGGGTTCTACGCGAGCTTCATGGTCGCGGACAAGGTCACCCTCGTGACGCGCCGCGCGGGCAGCGCCGAGGGCGTCCGCTGGGAGTCGACCGGCGAAGGCACGTACACGATCCAGCCGGTCGAAGACGCGCCCCAGGGCACCGCGGTCACCCTGCACCTCAAGCCCGAGGACACCGAGGACCACCTCTACGACTACACGTCCGCGGCGAAGATCCGCGAGATCGTGAAGAAGTACTCCGACTTCATCACCTGGCCCATCCGGATGAAGGGTGACGGCGAGGACGCCGAGGTCGAGACCGTCAACTCGATGAAGGCGCTGTGGGCGCGCTCGTCGAGCGAGGTCACCGAGGACGAGTACCACGAGTTCTACAAGCACGTCAGCCACGACTGGCAGGACCCCCTCGAGACGATCCGGCTGCAGGCCGAGGGAACCTTCGAGTACCAGGCGCTGCTGTTCCTGCCCTCGCACGCGCCGATGGACCTGTTCCTGCGCGAGCGCAAGCGCGGCGTGCAGCTGTACGTCAAGCGCGTCTTCATCATGGACGACTGCGAATCGCTCGTCCCCGAGTACCTGCGGTTCGTCAAGGGCGTCGTCGACGCGCAGGACCTTTCGCTCAACGTGTCGCGGGAGATCCTGCAGCAGGACCGGCAGATCCAGCTGATCCGCCGCCGGCTGGTGAAGAAGGTCCTCTCGACGGTCAAGACGATGATGACCGCCGACGCCGAGAAGTACGCGACGTTCTGGCGCGAGTTCGGCCGGGCGGTCAAGGAGGGCCTGCTCGACGACTTCGAGAACCGCGAAGCCATCCTCGAGATCTCCTCGTTCGCCTCGACGCACGACGCGGAGAAGCCGACTTCGCTGCGCGACTACGTCTCGCGGATGAAGGAGGGCCAGGAGCACATCTACTTCATGACCGGCGAGTCGCGGTCCGCGATCGAGAACTCGCCGCACATGGAGGCGTTCCGCGCCAAGGGCTACGAGGTGCTGGTGCTGACCGACCCGATCGACGAGATGTGGGTCGACGCGGTGCCGGGCTTTCGCGAGCTGCAGTTCCAGTCGATCGCCAAGGGCCAGGTCGACCTGGAGTCGGACGAGGACAAGAAGGCCACCGAGGTCGCGCGCGAGCAGCAGAAGAAGGACTTCGAGAGCCTGCTGAGCTGGATGGGCACGGCGCTGGGCGAGACGGTCAAGGAGGTCCGCCTGTCGTCGCGGCTGACGACGTCGCCGGCCTGCATCGTCGGCGACACCCACGACCTGACCCCGACGCTGGAGAAGATGTACCGCGCGATGGGGCAGGAGCTGCCGCCGATCAAGCGCATCCTCGAGCTCAACCCGGAGCACGCGCTGGTCACGGGGCTGCGCGAGGCACATGCGGCGCGCCCGGAAGACGAGGGCCTGGCCGAGACGGCCGAGCTCCTCTACGGCATGGCCCTGCTGGCGGAGGGTGGCGAACTCACCGACCCGTCCCGGTTCATCAAGCTCCTGGCCGGCCGCCTGGAGAAAACCCTCTGAAGGTGGTCTGCCGCAGCTTGTCGTGAGTGGTAATTCGGGTTCTAAACCCAAATAAAAAAAAACAAAAGGGAAGGGGGGGGCGGTGATAAGGGGCAGGGGGCGGGGGTGAGATAGGGAGGGGGGGGGGGTGGGGATAAGGGTG
>NZ_JBSGAI010000065.1:0-39846 GCF_053600695.1 Amycolatopsis sp. NPDC005003
CAATAATAAGAAGGAATACTAGATATTTGAAGATGTGAATGTAGTTCAGTCTTGTGATCTTCCGATCCCCGAATTACCACTCACGACGAGCCGGGTACGAGGAAGAGGTGAGAGTGCGGCTACGAGGCTTCCGCGTCCGGCTCGGCGTCCGCGTCGGCCACGGTCGGGTCGTCCGCGGTCCCGAGCGCGTTGCGCAGCCACTGCTCCACGCCCGCGACGTGCACGGTCGCCCACGAGCGGGCCAGTTCCGGCTCGCGCGCGGCGATGGCCTCGTAGATCGCCGTGTGCTGTTCGCGGGTCTTCGCGACCGCGCCCTCCTGGGTGAGGCCGCGCCAGATCCGGGCGCGGGCGGTCGGCCCGGAAAGGCTGTCGAGCAGCGAGCAGAGCACCGGGTTGCCGGAGCCGTCGGCGATCTTGCGGTGGAACTGCAGGTCGTTGGCGACCAGCGCTTCCACCGTCGGCGAGTCCTCGAGCTCGTGGAGCAGCGTGCCCAGCTCCGCGATGTCGGCGTCGCTCATGTGCAGCGCGGCCAGCGCGGTCGCGGCGGGCTCCAGGATCCGGCGCACGGCCAGGAAGTCGAGGACGGTGTCGTCGCGGTGGAAGTCGACCACGAACGTCATGGCGTCGAGCAGCAGGTTGGGCTCGAGGCTGGTGACGTACGTGCCGTCGCCCTGGCGGACGTCGAGGACCCTGATCAGGCACAACGCCTTCACGGCCTCGCGCAGGGAACTGCGCGAGAGCCCGAGCCGCTGGGCCAGCTCGGCCTCCTTCGGCAGCCGGTCGCCGGGCGCCAGCTCGCCGGAGATGATCATGTCCTTGATCTTGTCGATCGCGACATCGGTGACGGGCATCGCGTCCGCCTTCCCTGCAACAGACCTCGGATGTTTCGGTGGTGTTCCCCAGCGTGCCATGTCCCGGCGGAAGAGGGGGCGATGACCCACCAGCGCGCACCGGAACGAGTGGCCCCACCCACCCGGCCCGAGCCCGGGCGTAACGGTCCCGGCCTCTTCCACGTCCTCGAAGACACCGGCGTCGGGCCGGTCCGCGAACGGCCGGTGAAGGAGTGACCGCGTTGCAACTTTCCCTGTCCCCGCTGGGGCTCGGCTGCGCGCAGCTGGGCAACCTGTACCACGCGATCAGCGACGAGACGGCGGCCGCGACCGTCCGGCGCGCGTGGGACGAGGGCGTCCGCTACTTCGACACGGCGCCGCACTACGGCCTCGGCCTGTCGGAGGCCCGGCTGGGCGCGGTCCTGCGCACGTACCCGCGCGAGGAGTACGTGCTCTCGACGAAGGTCGGCCGCGTGCTGGAGCCGAACCCCGGCGGCGCCGGCGCCCGCGACGACCAGGGCTTCGCCGTCCCGGCCGCGTACCGGCGCCGGTGGGACTTCAGCCGCGACGGCGTCCTGCGGTCCCTGGACGACAGCCTGACCCGGCTCGGGCTCGACCGGGTCGACATCGTCTACGTCCACGACCCCGACGACCACTTCGAGGAGGCGCTGTCGGGGGCGTTCCCGGCGTTGCGCGCACTGCGCGAACAGGGCGTGATCGGCGCGTTCGGCGCCGGGATGAACCAGACGCCGATGCTGGCCGAGTTCGTCCGCCGCACCGACCTGGACGTGCTGCTGGTGGCCGGCCGCTACACGCTGCTCGACCAGCCCGCGCTGGACGAGCTGTTCCCGCTGTGCGCCGAGCGGGACGTCCGTGTGGTGGTCGGGGGCGCCTTCAACGGCGGGATACTGGCGACCGCCGAACCGGGCCGGGTCTACGACTACGCCGAAGCGCCCGCGGAGCTGGTCGAGCGGGCCGGGCGGATCGCCGGGATCTGCGCGCGGCACGGTGTCGAGCTGCCGGAAGCGGCACTGGCGCTGCCGATGGCGCATCCCGCGGTGGCCTCCGTGGTCGTCGGCGCGCACGATCCGGACCAGGTCACCGTGAACGCGCGGCGGGCGCGGGCGATCGTGCCGCCCGCCCTGTGGACCGAGCTGGTCGACGCGGGACTGCTGCGCGCCGACGTCGTCATCGCCGAAGGAGTCTCATGATCGACGCCCATCACCACCTGTGGGACCCGTCGCGGCGCGAGTACCCGTGGATGGCGGGGGACGCCATGGACCCGATCCGCCGTCCGTACACCGTCGACGACCTGCGCGCGGTGACGAAGGCGGCGGGTGTGCACGCGACGGTCCTGGTCCAGACGGTGTCGTCGGAAGCGGAGACGGCGGAGTTCCTCGCCACCGCGGCCGCGGAGCCGGTGATCGCGGGCGTGGTCGGCTGGGTGGACCTCACGGCCGGAGACGTCGCCGACCGGCTGGCCGCGTTCGACGGCCCGCTGGTCGGGATCCGGCACCAGGTGGAGGGCGAGCCGGACGACGACTGGCTGCTACGGCCGGAGGTCGTCGCGGGGCTGAGCACCGTGGCGGCGGCGGGGTTGGCCTTCGACCTGCTGGTACGCCCCGCGCAGCTGCCGGCCGCGACCGAGCTGGCGTTGCGCCTGCCGGAGCTGCGCCTGGTCCTCGACCACGCGGCGAAGCCCCCGATCGCGGCGGGGGAGTGGGAGCCCTGGGCGTCCGGCGTGGCCGCGCTGGCGGCGCGCGAAAACGTCGTGTGCAAGCTGTCCGGCCTGGTCACCGAGGCGGACTGGACGGGCTGGGAGGTCGGGCACCTGCGCCGGTACGTCGACCACGTCCTCGACGTGTTCGGCCCGGAGCGCCTGCTGTTCGGCTCGGACTGGCCGGTCTGCGAACTGGCGGCGTCCTACGAGGTGGTCCTCGACGCGGCGATCGCCCTGACGGGCTCGCTGTCGGACGCCGAGCGCCTGGCCGTGTTCGAGCACAACGCCCGTGCGGTCTACAAGCTGGACGCGGGCGGGGTCACCTCCTCCAGGGGGTAAAAAAGGTCACCCCGCCCGCCCGCCGGTGTGGTCTTCTCAGAACTCGTCGTCGCGGATCATGCCGCGCAGCCGGGTCAGGGCGCGGTGCTGCGTCACGCGGACGTTGCCCGGGGAGATCCCGAGCGCTTCGGCGGTCTCGGTCGCCGAGAAGCCGACGGCGATGCGCAGGGTCAGGATCTCCTGCTGCACCCGGGGCAGGGAAGCGAGCAGCCGGCCGAGGCGGGCACCGAGGTCGAGGTGCAGCGCGTGGCTTTCGGGCTCGTTGCCGGCGACCAGCGGGCGCTCCGGGAGCTCGGGGACGGGCTCGGAGCGGTCGCGGGCGACGGCGCGGTAGGCGTCGGCGACCTTGTTGGCCGCGATCGCGTGGACCAGGTAGAGGAAGGAGCCGCCGCGGTCCTGGTAGTCGGGCAGGGCCTTGAGCACGGCCAGGCAGACTTCCTGGGCGACGTCGTCGGCCGACAGGTAGGAGAGATCGCGGCCGCCCATGCGCGCGCGGCAGTAGCGGACCACCACCGGCTCGATCATCTGCAGCAGCGAGTGGATCGCCGCCGGGTTGCCCTCGCCCGCGTCCTTGACGAGGGGGTCGAGGTCCTCCTTGGTGAGCCGGCCGCCCGGGCGGGGCAGGGACTCCGGAGTGCGATAATCGCGAAGGCTGGAAGCGGATTGTTCGGTGGTGCTCGGCGGTGCTGTCATGGTCGTCTCCCCGGCCGACCCTCGACCGTCGCTGCCGGGGGTTCAACACTCCGTAACTGATCCATCGCAGATGCTCCAGTGGACTGGGGCTGATCTGCGTTCCGTGCGACGCAGGGTAATCGTAAGCACCTCCAGGTGGGTCAGTCCAGATTTCAACGACCAATACCCCGTTAGCAGTATCGACCGTGATGTTCCCGCGACCCGCGCCCGCACATTGCGATTAATCGGTTTCAGGATGTGCCGAGTTCACTCGTCAGTGGAAGACGACCACGGAAGCGGCCGTCGCGGTCACGGCGAGCGACGCGATTGCGGGCAGTACACGGCTCGGCGGCCCCGGTTCGGCGGCGCGCAAGGCCCGTTCGCGGCGCATCCCGATGCCCGCGAGCAGGGCAGATGTCCCGGCGGCGAGCAAAACGGGGATCAATGTGCCACCCCAATGGCGCTGGGCGGCGGAGTGCAGGAGCAGTACCGTGCAGGCGGCGGACGCGAGTGCGGTCCGCCGCCAGGCGAGCCCCGTGCGCTCGGCTTGGGCGCCCCCGGGGGTGGTCACGGCCGGATCTCGACGGGTGTGTCGGTACTTTTGACGTCACGATAATCGTGAACCGGCGGTATTCGCGTCCGGCTCGGCCCCTCGCCCGGAGCGGGCCCCGCGGCTCGTCGGGAATGCCGGGTGGACGGGCCGGTTTTCCCCGCCGTCACCGTCCGCAGCCTTTCGTGTCACTCATGGGACCACCAGGAGTACGGTCGCGGCGACGATCAGGGTGAGCAGCCCGCCGGTCAGCGCCAGGATCATCCGGCTCGGCGGCAGCGGTTCCCCGGCTCGCATCGCGATCTGCACCCGCCGCCACCGCGGGTACGCGGTCGCGGCGAGGGCGGCGGCCAGCGCGACGCACAGCCCGGCGAGCACCGTGCTCGCCGCGGCCGGCGACGGCACCAGCTGATGCACCGCGACGCCGCCGGCGAGGAGACCGAGGGCCGTCCGGAGCCAGGCGAGGAAGGTGCGTTCGTTGGCCAGCGTGAAGCGGTAGTCCGGTTCGGTGCCGCCTGCGTGGGGCTTGATGTCGTTCCGCTTCGAGTCTTCCGACGCCACGCTCGCAGACGCTAGCCGGTGTGGGCGGCCGGGGCCGGTCCGGTGCGGTGCGCGAAGACCCACCAGCGCAGCACGGCGAACCGCACGAACCCGCCGACCAGGCTGGCCAGCAGCAGCGTGCCGGTCTCCTCCCACGACGTCGGCCGGTCGACGAAGGCGTCGAGCAGCGCCAGCACGGCCGAGCCGTACAGGGCGTAGAAGGCGAAGGTGAGCAGGTCCTGCAGGTGCCGCTTCCCGGCGTTGCTGTGGCGTCCGGCGAAGGTGACGCGGCGGTGGAACTCGGTGTTCCCGACCGTGGTGAGCGCGATCGCGACCAGGTTCGCCGCCTGCGAGCCGAGCTCGTCGCGCAGCAGGAGGAACAGAACGGCCTGGACGCCGGTTGTCACTACGCCGGCGACGACGTACCAGGCGGCGTGCGTGCCGAGTTCGTGGTGCCGGTCCGGGTCGGTGGCGAGCAGCCGGTGTTCCGGTGCGCACCTGGTGGTGGCCATGATCCCAACCTAGCTGACATTCACAAACTTGTGAATGTGTTAAACCCGTTGAAGAAATGTGATCCCGGTGACAGCGGCGGGTTTCGCGGCCCCGCCGGCCGGGGTAGGTCACCGGCGACGACAACTTCGAGGCGCCCAGGAGGGCCAGTGAGTGACCGTGACTCGGCCGAACCGCAGAGCTTGAGCCCCAGCGAGGCGCTGGACGAGGACGAACTGCGGGTGGATTCGCTCGAGGAGGGCATCGAGCCGCCGGAGCACTGGAGTGCCGCCGACCGCTACGGCACGACGCCGCGGGAAATCCGCGAAGGCGAGCCGATGGACCAGCGCCTGGCCGAAGAGGTGCCGGACGCCGAGCCGGAGCCGGTCCCCGAGCGCCCGCTCGCGGCGACGCCGGCGGCGGAGCTCGACGAGACGATCGAGGACGCGCCGCCGGACTTCGAGCCGGTGGCGCCGGAGGAGACGGTGCCCCGCCGCCATTCGAACCAGGGCCGCCGCGAGACGACGGACTACGCGGGCGAATCGGTGGCGGACGCCATTCGCGCGGCGCGCCAGGGCTGATCCGCTCAGACTGCGCGTCCGTTCGGACCCCCCTAGCGTGGGGCTCAGTCATCGGACCGCGACGAAGGGAAGGCCGAAAGATGCTGACCGTGACCGAAGCCGCCGCCGAGGCGATCACCGCCCTGACGAGCCAGGGGGAGGGCGACGCCGGGCTCCGCTTGGCGGTCCAGAACGCCGACGGCGAAAGCGCCCAGCTGGCGCTGTCGGTGGCTCCCGAGCCCGCCGAGGGCGACAGCGTGCTGGGAGCCGAGGAGGGCCCGAAGGTGTTCCTCGAACCCCAGGCGGCGGCGCTGCTGGACGACAAGGTGCTCGACGTCCAGGAGGACGAAGCGGGCGGTGTGGCGTTCGCCGTGCTGCCCCAGCACACGAGCTGACCTCGGCGGACGGGCCTTTCGCTCTTCGGGCGCGGAAGGTCCGTTCGCCGGCGGGCAGCGCCTCGGCGTCCGGCCGTCTCGCTTCGCTTCAGGGCGAATGGTGTGCCGTGGTCACCCCTCCCGCCAAGCGCGCACCAGCTCCGCCGCGCGCTCCCGCAGCAGCTCCGCGGCATGACTCCGCGCGTGCTCGAGCGAAGGCGCGTGGTCGATCAGCGCGCTGCTCCCCACCACTCCCAGCCGCGCCAGCCCGGCCGCGTCCAGCTGGATCCGGCCCGCCAAGGCCAGCAGCGGCACCCCGCGCGGCCGTGCCCGGTCGGCGATGCCCGCCGGGGCCTTGCCGTTCAGGCTCTGCTCGTCCAGCGATCCCTCGCCCGTGATGACCAGATCCGCTCCCGCCAGCGCCGCGTCCACCCCGGTCAGGCCCGCGATCAGGGCGAACCCGGATTCGACCGACGCACCCAGCGCGATCGCCGCGGCCGCCACCCCGCCGCCGGCACCCGAGCCCGGCACCCGCGTGACGTCCGGCGCCCCGCCCACCTGCAGCGCGTGCGCCCACCGCCCGAGGCCCTCGTCGAGCAGCGCCACCTCCGACGGCCCGGCGCCTTTCTGCGGCCCGAACACCGCCGCCGCGCCGTTCGGGCCCAGCAACGGGTTCGTCACGTCGGTGGCGACCGCCACGCGCACGCCGTCCAGCCGCTCGCGCACCGGGGTCAGTTCCGTCGACGCCACCCGCGTCAGCGTCCCGCCGCCCAGGCCGACGGGTGCGCCGAACGCGTCCAGCACGCCCGCGCCGAGAGCCCCCAGCATGCCGGCGCCGCCATCGGTGCTGGCCGTGCCGCCGACGGTGAGCACGAGCCGCTTCGCGCCGTGCACCAACGCATCCGCCAGCAGTTCGCCGACGCCCCAGGTGTGCGCGGCCAGCGCCGTCGCCGGTGACGGATCGACGAATTCGATGCCGCAGGCGCGCGCCGATTCGATGTACGCCGTGCCGTCCAGCACCGCGTACCGCGCCTTGACCGGCTCCTCGAGCGGCCCGCGGACGGAGAGCCGCACGATCCGCGCGCCCGCGGCTTCCAGCACGTCCAGGGTGCCTTCGCCGCCGTCGGCCACCGGGCAGGTGACGATGTCCGCGTCCGGCAAGGCATCGCGCACGCCGAGCGCGATCGCTTCCGCGGCCTCGACCGCGGTGAGACTGCCCTTGAACTTGTCGGGCGCGATGACGACCCGGGTCACGGCTTCACCTCCGTCAGCGGGGGACGCCCGGCGAGCACCGCCGCGACGTTGCGCGCGGCCAGCACGGCCATCGCGGTGCGGGTTTCGACCGTCGCCGACCCCAGGTGCGGGCTGAGCACGACGTCGTCCCGGCCGAGCAGCCGCGGTTCGACCTCGGGCTCCTTTTCGAACACGTCGAGCGCCGCGCCGGCGATCTCCCCGGCTTCGAGCGCGTCGGCCAGCGCGGCTTCGTCGACGACCGGGCCGCGAGTGGTGTTCACCAGGTACGCCCCGGGTTTCATGGCGCGCAACGCGGCGGCGTCGACGAGGTGCCGCGTCTCGGGCGTCAGCGGGCAGTGCAGCGAGACGACGTCCGAACGCGCCAGCAGCTCCTCGAACGACAGGTACTCGGCGTCCGTGTCCTTTTTGGACCGTCCGGAGTAGACGACCGACATCCCGAACGCCGACGCCCGCTTGGCCATCGCCTGCCCGATCTGCCCGAACCCGACGATGCCGAGCGTTTTGCCCTGCAGCCCGGAGCCGAGCAGGAAGCCGAGGTGGAACGACCACGGCGTGCGCGAGCGCAGCAGCCGTTCGCCCTCGCCGAGGCGCCGCGTGACGGCGAGCAGCAGGCCGAAGGCGAGGTCGGCGGTCGCGTCGGTGAGCACACCCGGCGTGTTGGTGACGACGATCCCGCGGGAAGCCAGCGCGGCGACGTCCACGTTGTCGTACCCGACGGCGACGTTCGCCACCACCTTCAGCTGCGGCCCGGCGGCGTCGGCCAGCGCGCCGTCGAGCCGGTCGTGCAACATGCCCACCACCGCCGACGCGCCGGCGACGAACTCGTGCAGTTCCGCAGGCGTCAGCGGACGATCGGCGGGGGAGACCTCCACGTCGCCTGCTTCGGCGAGGAGCTTCACCGCGTCGTCGGGAATCCATCGGGTCACCGCGATCTTGGCCACGACGACAGCCTAGGCCAAGGCACCGACAATTCAGGCCACGCGCGTCAGCCGCACCACCGCGCTCGCGTACCCGCTGCCGGGGAAGACGACGGCCAGCCCGTGGCTGAGCAACACGGCGCCGTGGTGCACGACGCCGTCTTGGTCGCGGTAGACCCCGGCGGGATCCAGCCCCGCGAGCCGCGGCGGGGTGAACGGCCGCGCGAACTCCGTCGGCCGCCGCCAGAAGAAGACGACAGCGGAATCGCCGAGCACGTACTGCACCGCGGTCAGCGCCGAAACCGCCGGATCGGCCAGCCGGTACAGCGTTCCGTGCTGCACGACGGGCCGGATCTCCTTGTACAGCGCCACGAGCGACGCCGCTTCGGCGAGTTCGTCCGGTGTCCAGCGCGGCAGGTCGCCGCCCAGGCCGAGCACGCCCGCCATCGCCACGTGGAACCGGAAGCTCAGCGGTGCCTCCCGCCGCGTGGCCGGGTTCGGGCTGTCGGTCACCCAGGCCGACATCGTGCCCGCGGGGTAGACCTGGCCGTAGCCGTGCTGGATGGTGATCCGGTCGGCGGCGTCGGTGTTGTCCGACGCCCAGATCTCGTCGGTGCGCGCGAGGATGCCCAGGTCGGTGCGGCCGCCGCCGCCCGCGCAGCCCTGGATCCGCAGGGCGGGGTGGTCGGCGCGCAGCCGGTCCAGGATCGCGTAAACCGCCCGGATGTGGCCGACCCACAGCCGCTGCGCGTCGGCACCCGCCTCGGGCCAGCCGGCCTCGGTGAACGCGCGGTTCATGTCCCACTTGAGGTAGTCGATGCCGTGCTCGCGCACCAGGCCGTCGAGCCACTTGTGGGCCCATTCGGCGACGTCGGGGCGCGCGAAGTTCAGCACGAGCTGGTTGCGCAGCGTCGTGCGTTCCCGGTTGGCCATGTGCAGCACCCAGTCCGGGTGCGCGCGGTAGAGGTCGCTGTCCGGGTTGACCATCTCCGGCTCGACCCACAGCCCGAACTGCATCCCGAGCGCGTGCACCGCGTCGACCAGCGGCCGCAGCCCGCACGGGAAGCGCCGGTCGTTGGCGATCCAGTCACCGAGCCCGGCCGAGTCGCCGGTGCGGGCGCCGAACCACCCGTCGTCCATGACGAACAGTTCCGCGCCGAGCTTCGCGGCCGCCGCGGCCAGGCCGGTCTCCGTCTTTTCGTCGACGTCCCAGCCGGTCGCCTCCCACGAGTTGTAGACGATCGGCCGCAGCTCACCGGGGTGCGGCTGGACGAACTCGCGCACGTACGCGTGCCACCGCCGGCTGGTGCCGCCGAAGCCGTCGGCCGCGTAGAGCCCGGCGAACACCGGCGTCTCCCACGTCTCGCCCGGCTGCAGCCGCCACGAGACGTGCTCGTGGCCGGACCCGCCGGTCCACGTGACGCGGCCGGTGTGCGTGCGCTCCACCGTGATCCGCCAGCTCCCGCTCCACGCCAGCGCGGTGCTCCACACTTCACCGGCGGTCTCCGTCGCGTCGCCCGCGTCGAGCATCACCCACGGGTTGACCTGGTGGCTGGAGGAGCCGCGACGGCTGGTGAGCGTGGTTTCGCCGACCGGCAGCGGTTCCCGCAGCACGGTGTACTCGGCGTTCCAGGCGCCGGAGGTGTGGCTCAGCCGCGCGCCGTCGCGCCGGGGGAGCGTCCACGACGCGGAATCCGTGCGCAGCAGGGCGATCGGCTCTTCGGAGCCGGTGTGCCGCAGCGACGTCCAGCGCTCGACGACGTCACCGCGGACGCGGTAGTGCAGGGACAGCTCGAGGGGGTAGTGCCGGTCGGCGAGCCGCACGACGAGCGTGTCGTCTTCGCGCGCGAAGCCGTCGTAACGCCACTCGAGCGCCGAAGTCCCGTCGGCGTACCGGACGGCCAGCGCCGGGACGCCGAAGAACGCGCCGCCCTCGGCGGGGAGCTCCTGCCGCTCGTCGCCGGGCTCGTCGAAGCTGCTGTCGGCCGGGTTGCGGCGCTCGGCGACCTGCGTGGCCTGGGCCAGCGTGAGCGGCGGTCCCCAGTGGACGTGCCGCGGGCGGTCGTCAGCGTCCAGGCGGAAGGCGTACGAGCTCTCGGGGGTGCGCAGCAGCCAGAGCCGGCGCGCGGGGTCGTGTTCGACGAGCGACATGTCCGACAGCGTAGGGGCGACCAGCGGAAAAATAAATTCTTGACGAAGTTAATTAAATCTCCCTACTCTTCCGGCCATGCCTCGCAGCGCACCGGCAAGGGCGCCGATCACCAGCCCCGCGGCCGCGACCGTGTTCGCCACGGTCCTGACCGAAGGGCCGGTGTCGCGGGTCGACGTCGCCCGCCGGACGGGGCTTTCCTCCGCCGCGGTCACCAAGGCGGCCCGGCCCTTCATCGACGCCGGCTACCTCGAGGAACTCGCCTCCGGAGGCCGCACCACCCCCGGCGCCGGCCGCCCGGCGAGCCCCCTCGCGGTCCGGCCTGACCGCGAGTACTTCGCCGGCGTCAAGATCACCGGTGACGACCTGATCGGCGTGGTCGCCGACCTGCGCGCCGACGTCCGGGCCACGGCCCGCCGCGCGTTGCCCGGCCACGACGTCGAGCACGTCGTCCGCGCGCTGGCCGGCCTCGTCGAGGCGCTCCTGACCGGAGACCTCCGCGAGCGCGCCTACTGCCTGGGGGTGGCGGTGTCCGGCGACGTCGACCGGGTGTCCGGTGTCGTCCGGTACTCCCCGTTCCTCGGCTGGCGGGACGTCCCGCTGGCTGCACTGCTGGAAGAGGTGACCGGGCTGACCGTGACCCTCGAGAACGACGTCAAGGCCCTCGCCGTCGCCGAGCAGTGGTTCGGCGAGGGTGTCGGGACGTCGTCGTTCGCGCTGGTCACCGTGGGGACGGGGATCGGCGGCGCCCTGGTGGTGAACGGCGACCTGGTCCGCGGCGCGCACGGCGTCGCCGGCGAGATCGGGCACGTCCCGGTCGCCGGCGGCGGGCCTTCGTGCCACTGCGGCGGCCGTGGTTGCGTCGAGGCGATCGCGTCCACCGAGGCGATCCTCGCCCTCGCCCGGGAAGTCTCCGGAGAGCCCGCCTTGACCATGGAAGACGCGGTGGCGCGCGCCCGCGGCGGCGACGAACCGCTGCGGGAAGTCTTCGCCGGGGCGGGGCACGCGATCGGGCTGGGGCTGGCCGCGCTGGTCAACCTGTTCGGCCCGGAGCGCGTGGTCGTCTCGGGTGAGGGCGTCGCCGCCTACGACCTGTTCGAGGACCGGATCCGCCGGACCTTCGCGGTCCAGGCGTTCGGCAGTGCCGCCCGGTGCGGCCTGGTGATCCGGCCGCTGCCGTTCGAGGAGTGGGCGCGGGGTGCGGCCGCCGTCGCCATCCGAAGCCTTTTCGTCGCCGAGGGCGGCTGACTCAGCTTCCCGAAGGGGACTTTCCCCGCCTGGGTGGCGGGGAAAGTCCCCTTCGACGTGCGTGCGTCATCCATTGGGTGGAAGACGTCTGGTCGGGTCTCCGGTCGCCGTGCTATGTTCGGTTGCAGAACGAGTGTGCGGAATGCGAACGGATGCGGAGCGTGGGATGGCAGAGCTGCTGTCACTGGAGGAGGCCGTGGCCCGGCTGGTGCACGACGGCGACACCGTCGCGCTCGAAGGGTTCACGCACCTCATCCCGGTCGCGGCCGGGCAGGAGATCATCCGGCAGCGCAGGCGTGATCTCACGCTGGTGCGGATGACCCCGGACATCGTCTACGACCAGTTGATCGGCGCCGGTTGCGCGCGGAAGCTGATCTTCTCGTGGGGTGGCAACCCGGGCGTCGGCTCGCTGCACCGGTTCCGTGACGCCGTCCAGCACGACTGGCCGGTGCCACTGGAAATCGAGGAACACAGCCACGCGGGCATGGCGAACCGGTACGTGGCCGGCGCGTCCGGCCTGCCGTTCGCGGTGCTGCGCGGCTACACGGGCACCGACCTCCCGGCGCAGACGGCCACGATCAAGCCGATCACCTGCCCGTTCACCGGCGAGAAGCTGACGGCGGTCCCGGCGCTGAACCCGGACGTCACGATCATCCACGCCCAACGCGCCGACCGCGCCGGCAACGTGCAGATGTGGGGCATCACGGGTGTCCAGAAGGAAGCGGTGCTGGCGGCCGGGCGCTCGATCGTGACGGTCGAGGAAGTCGTCGACGAGCTGGAGCCCCGCCCCGGCGCGGTGGTCCTTCCGGCGTGGGTGGTCACCGCGGTGGCCGAGGTGCCGGGCGGCGCGAAGCCGTCGTACGCGGCGGGTTACTACGAGCGGGACAACGCCGCGTACCAGGCGTGGGACGAGGTGGGCCGCGACCGCGAGGAGTTCACGAAGTGGCTGAACGAGCTGACCGGGGTGACGGCATGAGCGCGGACTACACCGCCGACGAGATGATGAGCGTCGCGGCGGCCCGCGCCCTCGGCGACGGCACGTCCTGCTTCGTCGGCATCGGCCTCCCGAGCAAGGCGGCGAACCTCGCCCGCCGGGCGCACGCGCCGAACCTCACGCTGATCTACGAATCCGGCTGCCTGGGCGCCAAGCCGTCGCGCCTGCCCCTGTCGATCGGCGACGGCGAGCTGGCCGACACGGCGGACGCGGTGATCAGCGTGCCGGAGGTGTTCAACTACTGGCTCCAGCCGGGCCGCATCGACGTGGGCTTCCTGGGCGCGGCCCAGCTGGACAAGTTCGGCAACATCAACACGACGGTGATCGGCTCGGACTACCGCGACCCGAAGGTGCGCCTCCCGGGCGCGGGTGGCGCCCCGGAGATCGCGGCCTCCTGCGGCGAGGTGTTCATCGTCCTGCGCCAGAACCCCCGGGCTTTCGTGGAGAAGGTGGACTTCGTGACGTCGTTCGGCCACGGAACCGGAAAGGGCGACCGCGAGAGGCTCGGCCTCCCCGGCCGCGGCCCGACGCTGGTGGTCACGGATCTGGGCCTCCTGCGCCCCGACCCGGAGACCGCCGAGCTGACGTTGACGCAGCTCCACCCCGGCGTGGACCTCGACAGCGCCATCGCGGCCACGGGGTGGAAACTGAAGGTGTCCGACGACCTCGAGACCACCCCGGCGCCCACGGAGCAGGAGCTGACCCTCCTGCGAGACCTGGAGAAGGCGAGCGCATGACCGACGTCTACATCCTCGACGCGATCCGCACCCCGTTCGGCCGCTACGGCGGCGCGCTGGCCGGCGTCCGCCCCGACGATCTCGCCGCCGGCGTCCTCAAGGCCCTGCAGCGGCGCAACGACCTCGATCCCTCCACAGTGGACGAAGTCACCCTCGGCGACGCGAACGGCGCGGGCGAGGACAACCGCAACGTCGCCCGCATGGCGGCCCTCCTCGCCGGCTGGCCGACGACCGTGCCCGGCAGCACGGTCAACCGCCTCTGCGGCTCCGGCCTCGACGCGGCCATCCAGGCCAGCCGCGCGATCCAGACCGGCGATGCCTCCCTCGTCGTCGCGGGCGGCGTCGAGTCCATGACCCGCTCGCCCCTGGTCATGCCGAAGCCCGAGAAGGCGTTCCCCGCCGGCAACCAGACCCTCTACAACACCGCCCTCGGCTGGCGCATGGTCAACCCGGCGATGCCGTCGCAGTGGACGGTCTCCCTCGGCGAGTCCACCGAGCAGCTCGCCGAGCGCTACGGCATCGGCCGCGACGAGCAGGACGCCTTCGCCGCCCGCAGCCACGTCAACGCCGCCAAGGCGTGGGACGAGGGCTTCTACGACGACCTGGTCGTCCCGGTCGAAGGCGTCGACCTGGCTCGCGACGAAGGCATCCGCCCGGACTCCAGCCCCGAGAAGCTCGCCAAGCTGAAGCCGGTGTTCCGCAAGGAAAACGGCACCGTCACGGCCGGCAACGCCTCGCCGCTGAACGACGGCGCCTCGGCCCTCCTCCTCGGCGACGAAGCGACCGCGCAGCGCCTGAACAAGGCCCCGCTGGCCCGGATCGCCGGCCGCGGCGCGGCGGGCGTCGACCCGGACGTCTTCGGCATCGGCCCGGTGCGCGCCGCGGAGATCGCCCTCGAACGCGCCGGCATCGGCTGGGACGACCTGGCCGCGGTCGAGCTCAACGAAGCCTTCGCCGCGCAGTCGCTGGCCTGCCTGCGCGACTGGAAGGACCTCGACCCGGAGATCGTCAACACCCACGGCGGCGCGATCGCCATCGGGCACCCGCTCGGCGCGTCCGGCGGCCGGATCCTCGGCACCCTGGCCCACGACCTGCACCGTCGCGGCGGGGGCTGGGGCCTGGCCGCCATCTGCATCGGCGTCGGCCAGGGCCTGGCCGTCGTCCTCGAAGGCCGGTAAAGGAGAACGGGAATGGCCACGCCGACCGAATTCAGGCTGCCGCGCTACGGGGAAGAGCCCGAAGGCACCCACCCGCCGCTGGACTCCAGCGGCTACCGGTCCACCGCGCTGCGGCACCCGAAGCAGGACCTCGTCCTGCTCCCGCAGATGCTCACCGAGGTCACCGGCCCGCTGCTGGGGCCCGGCCGCCTCGGCGAGCACGACAACGACCTCACCCGGCAGCACGCCGGCGAGCCGCAGGGCCAGCGCATCATCGTCACCGGGCGCCTCCTCGACGGCGACGGCCGGCCGGTGCGCGACTCGCTCGTCGAGATCTGGCAGGCGAACGCGGGCGGCCGCTACCGGCACACCGGCGACCGCTGGCCGTCGCCGCTCGACCCGAACTTCGACGGCGTCGGCCGCACCCTGACCGACAGCGACGGCCGCTACACCTTCACCACCATCAAGCCGGGCGCCTACCCGTGGAAGAACCACGACAACGCCTGGCGCCCGGCGCACATCCACTTCTCGGTGTTCGGCTCGGCGTTCACCCAGCGGCTGGTCACCCAGATGTACTTCCCGGACGACCCGCTGTTCTCCCAGGACCCGATCTTCAACTCGATCCCGGACGAGAAGGCCCGGCAGCGGATGGTCTCGCGGTACGACCACGACATCACGCAGGCCGAGTGGGCGCTCGGCTTCCAGTTCGACATCGTGCTGCGCGGGCGCGACGCGTCGGTGTTCGAAGAGGAAGAGGACGAGGACGAATGACCAAGCTGCTCCCCACCCCTTCGCAGACCGTCGGCCCGTACCTCTCGATCGGGCTGCCCTGGCCCGACGGCCCGCACGTCGTGCCCGAGGGCACGCCCGGCGCGTTCTGGATCCGGGGGATCGTCCGCGACGGCAACGGCGACCCGGTCCCGGACGCCATGATCGAGACCTGGCAGGCCGATCCGGAAGGCGGCTTCCGCCACCCCGACGACCCGCGCGGCGCGGCGGACGGCGAGTTCCGCGGCTTCGGCCGCTGCCCGACGGAAACCGACGGCACGTACGGCATCCTCACCCTGCTCCCGGGCGCGGTGCCCGGCGAGGGCGGCGCCATGCAGGCCCGGCACATCGACGTCTCGGTCTTCGCGCGCGGCCTGCTCAACCGGGTCGTCACGCGGATCTACTTCGAGGACCAGGACAACTCCGGCGACCCGGTGCTGGCGACGGTCCCCGAGGAGCGGCGCGGCACGCTGATCGCGGCGAAGACCGAGGACGGCTACCGCTTCGACGTGCGGCTGCAAGGCGACGGCGAGACCGTCTTCTTCCGGGTGTGATGCCGTGAAGCTGCACTGGGTCGCGGAAGGCCCCGACGACGGGCCGGTGGTCGTGTTCGGCGGGTCGCTCGGCAGCGACCTGCGGATGTGGGAACCCCAGGTCGCGCCGCTGGCCGAGCGCGGGTTCCGGGTGGTCCGGTACGACACGCGCGGGCACGGCGCTTCGCCGGTCCCGCCGGGGCCCTACGAACTCGAAGACCTGGGTGCCGACGTCGTGGAGCTGCTCGACGAGCTCGGCGCCCAGCGGGTGCATCACGTGGGCCTCTCGCTCGGCGGCATGACGGGGATGTGGCTCGGCATCCACGCGCCGGACCGGATCGCGAGCCTGGTGCTGTGCTGCACCTCCGCCAAGCTCGGCCCGCCGTCGATGTGGGCGGAGCGGGCCCGCACGGTCCGCGCCGAGGGCACCGCGGCGGTGGCCGAGGCGGGCGTGAGCCGCTGGCTGACACCCGCCTACCGCGAACTTCACCCGGAGCGGGCCGAGTTCCTCCGGGCGATGATCGCCGCGGTGACGGCGGAGGGCTACGCGGCCTGCTGCGGCGCGATCGAGCGGATGGACCTGCTGGAGCTGCTCCCGAAGATCACCGCGCCCACCCTGGTCATCGCGGGCGCGGAAGACCCGGCGACCTCGCCGGCCGAGCACGCGCGGCCGATCGCCGAGGGCATCCCCGGTGCGCGGCTGGAGGTCGTGGCGGACGCCGCGCACCTGGGCAGTTACGAGCAGCCGGGGGAGTTCACCCGGCTGATCCTGGAGCACTTGGAGCGAGTTTGACGGACCGCCACGAGCAGGGCATGAAGGTGCGGCGCGAGGTGCTCGGCGACGAGCACGTAGACCGCGCGGTCGCGGGCACCACGGACTTCAGCCGCCCGTTCCAGGACTACATCACCGAGGGCGCGTGGGGTTCGGTGTGGGCCCGCGACGGCCTGGACCGCCGCACGCGCAGCTGCGTGACGCTGGCGGCGCTCACCGCGCTGCACGCGCACAACGAGCTGGCGATGCACGTCCGCGCGGCGGTCCGCAACGGCCTGACGGCGGCGGAGATCGGCGAGGTCCTGCTGCACACGGCGGTCTACGCCGGTGCCCCGGCGGCGAACGCGGCGTTCGCCATCGCCCAGCGCACCCTGGCCGAGCTCGGCGAGCCGAGCGCCGTGCCGAAAGACGCCGGATAGGGTGCCGGGCATGGACGTGACGAGGCCGTCGTTGGACGTCCGGCTGGACGGCGAACCGGCGCACCGCGGTGCCCACCACGTGCAGTCGCTCGAGCGCGGGCTGGCCGTGATCAAGGCGTTCCACGCGGGCGCGTCGGAGCTGACGTTGAGCGACGTGGCCCGCGCGACGGGCCTCACCCGAGCGGCGGCGCGGAGATTCCTCCTGACCTTGGCCGACCTGGGCTACGTCCGCACCGACGGCAAGTACTTTTCGCTGACGGCCAGGGTGCTGGAGCTGGGCTACGCGTACCTGTCGAGTATGACGCTGCCGGAGGTCGCCCAGCCGCACCTGGAGCACCTGTCGGCGACCGTGCACGAGTCGAGTTCGGTCTCGGTGCTGGAGGGCACCGACATCGTGTACGTGGCGCGGGTGGCGGTCTCCCGGATCATGACGGTGAGCATCAACGTGGGCACCCGCTTCCCGGCGTACGCGACATCGATGGGCCACGTGCTTCTGGCCGGTCTCACCGAGCCGGAGCTGGCGGCGTATTTCCAGGTGGCGAGCCTGGACCGGCTGACGGACCACACGGTGACGGCCCCCGCCCACCTGCGCAAGGAGCTGGCCAAGGTGGCCGGCCAGGGCTGGGCGATGGTGGACCAGGAACTGGAGGAAGGCCTCCGCTCGGTGGCGGCCCCGATCCACGGCCGGACGGGCCGAGTGGTGGCGGCGGTCAACCTGTCGACCCACGCGAGCCGCACCACCGCGGAGTCGGTGCGGAAGGACCTGGTGCCACCACTGCTGGAGGCGGCGCGGGCCATCGAAGCGGACCTGGCGGTCGGATCCCCGCAGAGTGCCCGTGGCTGAGCCGCCCGTTGCCGGGCTCCTGCTCGCCGCCGGTGCCGGGCGCCGGTTCGGCGGCCCCAAAGCCCTCGCCCAGGTCGACGGGGAACCGCTCGTCCTCCGTGCCCTCCGCACCCTCACCGCCGCCGGGTGCGATCCCGTGCGGGTCGTCGTCGGGGCCGCTGCCGAGCAGGTCCGTGCCCTCCTGCCCGATCCCGCCGAAGCCGTTCTCGCCGAGGACTGGGCCACCGGCATGGGTGCCTCCCTCCGTGCCGGCCTGACCGCGCTCGAAACCACCGACCGCGCCGCCGCGCTCGTCCACCTCGTCGACCTCCCGTGGGTCGGTGCCGACGTCCTCGCCCGCCTCACCGCCCACGCCGGCCCCGAAGCCGTCGCCCGTGCGGCCTACGACGGCGTCCCCGGCCACCCCGTCCTGCTCGGCCGCCGCTGGTGGGGGGAGGTCGCGAGGAGCGCCCAGGGTGACCGCGGCGCCCGGGACTGGCTCGCCACCCGCGAGGACCTCGTCTTGATCGAGTGCGGCGACCTCGGCAGCGGCCGGGACGTCGACCGCCCCGGTGATCTGGCGGGTCCGGCCTGAACACCTACGATCGACAGCGTGACGGACTCGCCCGAAGAACTCGCCGCCGCGCTCGAAGCGACCGGCTACCTCGCCGATGACGGGCTCGCGACCGCCGGCTTCCTCGCCCTGCGGATGGGGCGCCCGCTCTTCTGCGAAGGCGAGCCCGGCACGGGCAAGACGTCCCTCGCCCTGGCCCTGGCCACCGCGCTGGAGCGGCCGCTCGTCCGCCTCCAGTGCCACGAAGGCATCGACGCCTCCCAAGCCCTCTACGAATGGGACTTCCCGCGCCAGCTCCTGCACCTGCGCGCGCTCGAAGCGGCCGGAGGCGGGCAGCTCGACGTCGACGCCGCGGAGCGCTCGCTCTACACCGAACGCTTCCTGCTGGCCCGGCCGCTGCTGCAGGCCCTGATCAGTGCCCCGTGCGTGCTGCTGATCGACGAAATCGACCGCGCCGACGACGAGTTCGAAGCCTTCCTCCTGCAGCTGCTCGACGAGCACGCCGTGACCATCCCCGAGTACGGCGAAGTCCGCGCCGAGCACCCACCGCTGGTCGTCCTCACCTCCAACCGGACCCGCGAGGTGCACGACGCGCTCAAACGCCGCTGCCTCTACCACTGGCTCGAACACCCGGACCTGGTGCGGGAGGTCGAAATCCTGCGCCGTAGGATCCCGCGGGTAAGTGCAGCTCTGGCTCGGCAAATTGCTGAAGCGGTGCATCGGCTCCGTGAAATGGACTTGCTGAAACCACCGGGAGTAGCGGAGTCGCTCGACTGGGCGCGCGCTCTATTGACTCTTCAGCGTGACGAGCTCGATGCGGCAACGGCGGCGCGAACACTCGGGGCCGTCCTGAAATACAGCGAAGACCTCGACCGGGTCCGGGCGAAACTCGACGCCTTGTTCGCCTGACCGCCCGGGTCGGGGGCCCGGTGTGGTCGAGGCGAAGGGGAGAACCTGCGGATGAGCGTGGCGGAGACGACGGAGACGAGACCGCCGTCCGAGAGCGAGCCGGGGCCGTCCGGGCCGGCGACCGCACGGCGCAGCCCCCGGGGCAAGCTCGCCGCCGTGGCCGCGGTCCTCGGCGGCACCGCGCTGATCGCCGTGCACGCCGCCCTCTACGGCCACTGGATGATCGACGACTCGGCCATCACGTTCGCCTACTCGCGCAACCTGGCCGACGGCTTCGGGCCGGTGCTCCAGCCCGGTGCCGCGCCGGTCGAGGGGTACTCCAACCCGACCTGGATGGTCCTGCTCGCCCTCGGCAAGCTCGTCGGCCTGTTCGACCACGGGACACTCTTCGGCGTCAACGACCAGATCCTGTTCCCGAAGGCGCTCGCGCTGGCCTGCTGCGCCGCCATCCTCGTGCTGTTCCACTTCGGTGCCAAGGTGCTCAGCCGCCGCCCGGCGCTGATCACGTTCGTCGCCGGGGCCGCGCTCGCCGCGATCCCGTCGTTCGTCATCTGGTGCTTCTCCGGGCTGGAGAACTCCTTCTACGCGCTCACGGTCGCCGCGCTCGCGGTGCTGATCGTCCGCGCGGTCCACAGCGGACGGCTCCTCGACACCCAGGTCGCCGTCGGCACCGGGCTGATCGCCGTGCTCGCCGCGCTGACCCGGCCCGACGGGATCATCTACGCCGGCGCGTACCCGATCGCCGTCCTGCTGTTCCTCAAGCGGGACCTGCTCGGCCGCAGCGTTCGCGCGGTCGTCCTCTCGGTCGCCGCCTTCGCCGTCCCGTACGGCGCGTACCTGGTGTTCCGGTGGTTCGAGTTCGGCCGCCTGGTCCCGAACACCGCCGTCGCGAAGGGACAGGAGCCGCCGACGATCGAGGACCTCGCCCGCCCCGGCGACATCGTCTCCTACGTGGGCTGGCTGGTCGTCGCGATCGCCGTCGCGTGCCTGGTGGTGCTGCTGGTCCGGCCGTCGCGGCTGCGCACCGGACTGGTCGCCCTGATGGTGCCGTTCGGGCTCACCGTCGCCGCCTACATCGTGCTCGAGTACGACTGGATGGGGCAGCTGCGGTTCGCCACGCCGGTTTGGACGCTCGGCGCGTTCGGCGGCGCGATCGTGGTCGTCGAGGCGCTCGCCGTGGCCCGGTTGCGGGGGCGGATCGCGCTCGCCTGCCTGCTGGTGGTGGCGCTGGTCAGCTCGGTGAGCGGGCTCTACGACCAGGGCACGTCCTACCGCGCCAACGTCAAGACGGCGTTCTGCATCGTGGCCGAGCGCGACGCCCGCACCATCAACGGCCTCGCGGACATCCTGAAGCTGCCGGACTCGGCCCAGGTCGGCCTGATCGACCTCGGCGGGACGTCGCTCGGCAGCCGCCTCCGGGTGCTCGACCTGGCCGGCCTCGGCGACAAGCAGGTGGCGGACTACCTGCACGAGTCCGACGTGACGGGCGTGCGAAACCTCGTCTTCGACCAGGCCAAACCCGAGCTGATCACGTTCATCGGCTCGTGGATCACCACGCTGGGCTTCGACCAGGACCCGCGGTTCGAGCGCGAATACGCGACGGTCTTCGTCAACCCGCCGATCGGCAACCTGACCATCGATTCGCGCAACTGGGTCAGCTACCACGTCCGGCGTGACCTGGTCGACGACGCGAAGCTCGCGGAACTCAAGGCGTACACCCAGAAGACGCTGCCGCCGCTGCTGGAGCTGAACAAGACGGCGGGGCTGCGCGGCTGCGCGAACGTCCAGCCCGGCTTCAAGGCCGCCGCCTGACCGAAGCACACCCGACGCCCGCCTCGACGGTCCTTTGTGGACCGTCGAGGCGGGCGTTTTTAATTGCGTTGCCGCTCGCGGCGGACTGAGGCATCCTTCTTTTCGACACAGCACAGCACGCCACACCGAGAGGAGGAGATCGTGACCCGACGGCAAAACCGGATCCTCGGCGGCGCGATCTCCCGCGTTCGCTGAATTCCCTTTCTTTCCGAAGAGCTCTTCGCGCCCACCCGCCGCTACCTTGGGTCGGCCGCGGCGAAGAGCGCGGTCTGCGCGCCCGCCCGGGGAGGGGCGCGTGCGCAGACCGCCCTTGTCCCGGTAGCTCAGCAGGACAGAGCGCGGCGCTACGAACGCCGAGGTCCGAGGTTCGACTCCTCGCCGGGACACCAACGCCGACACGGCAGCCCGAATGCGCGCACAATGGATGTGTGACCACCGCCGCCGATCCCGTCGCCGGGTACGCCGGGTTCGCCGCCGCGCTGCGCGAAGCCGGTGTCGCCTGCGACGCGCACCGCGTGCAGGCGTACCTCAGTGCCGTGGCCGAGATCGACGTCGCCGAGCCCACCCAGCTGTACTGGGCCGGGCGGCTGACGCTCTGCTCCAGCCCCGACGACCTCCCGTGCTACGAAGAGGCCTTCAGCCAGTGGTTTTCGATCGAAACCACCACCCCGCGGCGGGCGACCTCCGCCGCGCCCAAGAAGGCCAGGATCGCTCCGCTCGCCGCGGCCGAGGGCGCGGACGGCGAGGGCGGAGAGGGGCACGACCAGCTGAAAGTCGCCGCCAGCGCCCACGAAGTGCTGCGCCACCGCGACCTCGCCGAGCTCACCACCGCCGAACGCGAGCACCTCCGCGAGCTGCTGGCCACCCTGAAGCCCGTCCTCCCTCGGCGCCCGGCCGCCCGGCGGACGCCGTCCCGGCGCGGGCGGCTCGACCCGTCACGCACGCTGCGCGCCATGTTGGCCGGCGGCGGCGAACCCCTGAAGCTCGTCCACACCCGCCGCGGCAGGCGGCCGCGGCGGGTCGTGCTGCTCATCGACGTCTCCGGCTCGATGAGCCCGTACGCCGACGCCCTGTTGCGGTTCGCCCACGTGCTCACCCGGGCCGCGCCGCCGTCCGTCGAGGTGTTCACGCTCGGCACGCGGCTGACCCGGGTATCGCGCCAGCTGCGGCAGCGCGACCCGGAACGCGCGATGCTCGCGGCGGGCTCGGCCGTGCCGGACTTCGCCGGCGGCACCCGGCTCGGCGAGACGCTCCAGGCGTTCCTCGACCGCTGGGGCCGGCGCGGCGTGGCGCGGCGTGCCGTGGTCACGGTGTTCTCCGACGGCTGGGAGCGCGGCGACACCGGCCTGCTCGGCGAGCAGCTCGCGCGCCTGCGCCGGCTCGCGCACGCCGTATTCTGGGTGAATCCGCACGCCGGCCGTGCGGGTTACGCTCCGGTCCAGTCGGGCATCGTGGCCGCGCTGCCCCACATCGACCGGCTGCTGGCCGGGCACACCTTGGCCACTTTGGAACGACTGCTCGGGGAGATTTCCGATGCGTGACGTACTGGACGACGTGTTCCGCCGCTGGTCCGAAGGCGAGACCGTCGGGCTCGGCACCGTGGTCGCCACCTTCAGTTCGGCGCCGCGCGCGCCGGGCGCCGCGATGGTCGTCGCGCCGGACGGCACCGTCGCCGGCAGCGTGTCCGGCGGCTGCGTCGAGGGCGCGGTCTACGAGCTCGCGCAGGAGGTCGTCGCCGAGCGCAAGCCGGTGCTGCAGCGCTACGGCGTCAGCGACGACGACGCCTTCGCGGTCGGCCTGACCTGCGGCGGGATCATCGACATCTACGTCGAGCACGTCGATCGCGAGTCGATGCCGGAGCTCGGCGACGTGGTCGCGTCGGTGCGCGGCGGCGAGCCGGTCGCGGTCGTCACGATCATCGAGCACGAGCGGGAAGGCCTGGTCGGCGAGCACATGATCGTCTGGCCGGACCGCACCGCGGGCTCGCTCGGGTCGTCGCGGATGGACGACGCGGTGGCCGACGACGCGCGCGGCCTGCTGGCCAGCGGCCGCACCGGCACCCTGCACTACGGCCCGGACGGGCAGCGCCGCGGCGAGGGCATGGCGGTGTTCGTCAACTCCTTCGAGCCGCCGCCCCGGCTGCTGGTCTTCGGCGCGATCGACTTCGCCGCCGCGATGGCCCGCATGGGCGCCTACCTCGGCTACCAGGTCACGGTGTGCGACGCCCGGCCGGTGTTCGCCACCGCCAGCCGGTTCCCGGACGCGGACGACGTCGTCGTCGACTGGCCGCACCGCTACCTGCAGGCCGAGGCCGACGCGGGGCGCATCGACCAGCGCACCGCGATCGCGGTGCTGACCCACGACCCGAAGTTCGACGTGCCGCTGCTCGAGGTCGCGCTGCGCCTGGACGTCGGCTACGTCGGCGCCATGGGGTCCCGCAAGACGCACGACGACCGCTTCGCCCGCCTGCGCGAAGCCGGGATCACCGAAGCGGAGCTGGAAAAGCTGTCGTCGCCGATCGGCCTCGACCTCGGGGCGCGCACGCCGGAGGAGACGGCGGTGTCGATCGCCGCGGAGATCATCGCGCTGCGGTGGGGCGGCGGCGGGAAGCGGCTGGCCGAGCTTTCGGGACGCATTCACGGCTGACTGATCCAGGTGGCCGACAATGTTCACCCGTCCGGATGTCCGCACATACGGAGTTGTGCTGCCTCTCGGCACGTATCTGCGGAACAGGTAGTTGAACGTGTGACATCAGGGCTTGTCGACGCGAAGGTCGAGTAGCACGCTCGGGGTTTGTGAGCCCGATCACTCATCGGGCGGGCCGTTCCCGAACCGGCTTTTGGAGGCCTGATGCGCATCACCGTCACCGTCGACGGGACGAAGTACACCGACGAAGTCGAACCCCGCACCCTCCTCGTGCACCACCTACGCGAAAAACTCGGGAAGGTCGGCACCGTCGTCGGCTGCGACACCAGCAACTGCGGCGCCTGCACCGTCCACCTCGACGGGCACAGCGTGAAGTCCTGCTCCGTGCTGGCCGTGCAGGCCGACGGCTGCGAGGTCACCACCGTCGAAGGCCTCGCCCGCGACGGCAAGCTGCACCCGGTGCAGCAGGCGTTCCACGACAACCACGCGCTGCAGTGCGGGTTCTGCACGCCCGGCATGATCATGCAGTCGATCGACCTGCTGGCCGACAACCCGGACCCGGACGAGCAGGCCGTCCGCGAGGGTCTCGAAGGCAACCTCTGCCGCTGCACCGGCTACCAGAACATCGTCCGCGCGGTCCGCGACGCCGCGAAGCAGATGAGCCCCGGCGCCGGGCCCGAAGCCGAGCGGATCGCCGAGAACAAGCACGTCGGCGTGGGTGGTGACTGATGACCGCCACGATCGAACCGGAGGTCGGCAAGTCCCGCCGCCGCAAGGAGGACGAGCGGCTGATCACCGGCCGCACCCGCTGGACCGACAACATCACGCTGCCCGGCCTGTTGCACCTGGCCGTGCTGCGCAGCCCGTTCGCGCACGCCAAGATCGTCTCGATCGACACGGCCGCGGCGAAGAGCGCGCCCGGCGTCATCGCCGTCTACACCGCGGCGGACCTGGACCCGGACGGCGCGGTCGGCATGCCGTGCGCGTGGCCGATCACGCCGGACATGAAGGCGCCGCGCCGCCCGGTGCTCGCCGCCGGCACGGTCAACTTCGCCGGTGAAGGCGTCGCGGTCGTCGTCGCGCGGTCGTCCGCCGAAGCGCACGACGCGCTCGAGGAGATCGACGTCGAGTACGACGAGCTGCCGGTCGTCCTCGACATGGAAGCCGCGATCGCCGACGGCGCCCCGCTGGTCCACGAAGACCTCGGCACCAACACGAGCGCCGTCTGGAAGTTCGACTCCGGCGAGGCCGGCACCGGCGGCAACGTCGAGGACGCGATCAGCTCGTCGGAGGTCGTGCTCAAACGCCGCTTCCGCCAGCAGCGGCTCGTCCCGGCCTTCATGGAGCCGCGCGCCTGCGTCGTCGACCCGACCGGCACGCAGATCACCATGTGGTCGGCCACCCAGATCCCGCACATCCTGCGCGTGATGTCGGCGCTGACGCTCGGCATCCCCGAGCACAAGCTGCGCGTGATCGCCCCGGACGTCGGCGGCGGCTTCGGCGGCAAGATCGGCGTCCTGCCGGAAGAGATGATGTCGCTGCTGGTCGCGCAGAAGCTCGGCAAGCCGGTCAAGTGGAACGAGTCGCGGTCGGAGACGATGCTCGCCGCCCACCACGGCCGCGACCAGATCCAGGACATCACCATCTCGGCGACCCGCGACGGCCAGGTCACCGGCCTGAAGGTCGAGCTGCTGGCCAACCTCGGCGCGTACAACGGCCTGGTCGGCCCGGGCGTGCCGATCCTCGGCGCGTTCATGTTCAACGCGATCTACAAGATCCCGGCGTACCACTTCGCGTGCACCAACGTGTACACGACGACGACGCTGACCGACGCCTACCGCGGCGCCGGCCGCCCGGAGGCGACGTTCGCGATCGAGCGGATCATGGACGAGCTCGCCGTCGAGCTCGGCATGGACCCGCTGGAGCTGCGCGAAAAGAACTGGATCAAGCACGAGGAATTCCCGTTCACCACGGTGTGCGGGCTGACCTACGACTCCGGCAACTACGAGGCCGCCACCGAGAAGGCCAAGCAGCTCTTCGACTACGACGGCCTGCGCGCCGAGCAGGAGAAGCGCCGCGCGTCGAAGGACAAGGTGCAGCTCGGCATCGGCATCTCGACGTTCACCGAGATGTGCGGCCTCGCGCCGTCACGGGTGCTCGGCTCGCTCGACTACGGCGCCGGCGGCTGGGAGTACGCGTCGATCCGGATGCTGCCCACCGGCAAGGTCGAGGTCACCACGGGCGCGTCCGCGCACGGCCAGGGCCACGAGACGGCGTGGAGCCAGATCGTCGCCGACCAGCTGGGCGTCGCGTTCGAGGACGTCGAGATCCTGCACGGCGACACCCAGTCGTCGCACAAGGGCATGGACACCTACGGCTCGCGCTCGCTGGTGGTCGGTGGGATCGCCATCGTCAAGGCCGCGGAGAAGGTGATCGCGAAGGCCAAGCCGATCGCGGCGCACCTGCTCGAATGCGCCGAGGACGACCTGGAGTTCGCCGGCGGCAAGTTCACCGTGAAGGGCACCGACACGTCGACGACGCTGGGCGACGTCGCGCTCGCGGTGTTCGCGGCGCACAACCTGCCCGACGGCGTCGAGCCGTCGCTCGACTCGGACGCCACGTTCGACCCGGAGAACTTCTCGTTCCCGCACGGCACGCACCTGTGCGCGGCCGAAGTGGACACCGAGACGGGCCGGATCAAGCTGCGCTCGTACGTCTGCGTCGACGACGTCGGGGTCGCGGTGAACCCGTTGATCGTCGAAGGTCAGGTGCACGGCGGGCTGGCGCAGGGCATCGCGCAGGCGCTGTTCGAGGGCACCGAGCACGACGAAAGCGGCACGCTGACGACCGGCACGTTCGCCGACTACCTGCTGCCGTCGGCGGCCGACCTGCCGTCGTTCACCACCGACCGCACGGAGACGCCGTCGACGACCAACCCGCTCGGCGCCAAGGGCGTCGGCGAGGCGGGCACGATCGCGTCCACCCCGGCGGTGGTCAACGCGGTGATCGACGCCGTGCGCCCCTTCGGAGTGAACGACATCGAGATGCCGCTGACCCCGATGCGGGTGTGGCACGCCATCCAGCACGGCACCACCGACGCGGGCGGCCCCGGCCGTTCCGAGGCCGGCGGCGGACTGGGCTCCATCGACGCTTCCGGAGGTGTGCAGTGATCCCGGCCCCGTTCGACTACGTCCGCCCGTCCACAGTGGACGAAGCGGTGCAGGCACTGGCGGCGGCCGGCGAGGACGCCAAGGTACTGGCCGGCGGCCAGAGCCTGCTGCCGGTGCTGCGGATGCGCCTCGCGGCCCCGACCACACTGGTCGACCTCGGGCGCGTCGCCGAACTGCGCGGCGTCCGCGAAGAGGGCGACGAGCTGGTGATCGGCGCGATGACCACGCACTACGACGTCCAGCGGGACGCGTTGGTGGCATCGCACGCGGCGTTGCTCAAGGAGGCCACGGACACGGTCGCCGACCCGCAGATCCGCCACCGCGGGACGCTGGGCGGCGCGATCGCCCACGCCGACCCGGCCGGCGACCTGCTGGCGCCGGTGCTGGCGCTGGACGCGTCGCTGGTGGTGGCCGGCCCGTCGGGGCGGCGCACGGTGCCGGCCGCGGACTTCTTCCGCGACCTGTTCACCACCGCGCTGGCACCGGACGAGCTGCTGGTCGAGGTCCGCGTGCCCAAGCACACGGGGTGGCGGGCGCACTACGAGAAGTTCAACCGCGTCGCCCAGGCGTGGTCGATGGTCGCGGTCGCGGTCACGGTCCGGACGGAGGCGGGCGTCATCGAGGAGGCGCGCGTCGCGCTGACGAACATGGGCTCGACCCCGGTCCGGGCCTCCGGAGTCGAGGCGGCACTGGTCGGCGTCCAGGCATCGGCGGAGGCGATCACCGCGGCGGCGTCGCACGCGGCGGAGGGCACGAATCCGCCGGTGGACAGCAACGCCGACGTCGAATACCGCCGTCACCTGGCGCAGGTGCTGACGGGCCGCGCAATAGCGGCGGCGGCCGGCGCCTGAGGGAGTCCGGTTCGCCCACCCGGGCCGCCGTCCGGCGGCTAGGGTGGGCACCGGACCCCCGTCGTCATCAGGAAGGAGGTCGGCCCGTGCGGCTCGACCACGAATTCACCGTCCCGGCGCCGATCGGCGAGGTCTGGCAGGCGGTCGTCGACCCCGAGCGCGTCGCCCCCTGCATGCCGGGCGCCACGCTGACGAAGGTCGAAGGCGACAAGTTCAGCGGAACGGTGAAGGTCAAACTCGGGCCGATCTCCCTGCTGTACAAGGGGAATGGCGAGTTCCTCGAGAAGGACGAAGAAGCCCGCAAGGTGACGATCAAGGCCTCGGGCAAGGATTCCCGCGGAGCCGGCACGGCGGCGGCAACGGTGACGCTGACGTTGACGGAGACCGACGGCGGAACCCACGGAGCGGTGTCGACCGACCTGGCGATCACGGGCAAGCCGGCCCAGTTCGGCCGCGGCTTGATCAGCGAGGTGGGCGGCAAGATCCTGGACACGTTCGCGGGGTGCCTGTCGGGCAAGCTGGCCCCGGCGGAGGAGGCGGCAGCTCCCGCGAAGGGCGCGTCGGCGGGAGCTGCGGCGAAGGGCACTCCGGCCGGAGCTGCGGGGAAGGACGCCCCGGCGGGAGCTGCGGGGAAGGGCGCCCCGGCGGGAGCTGCCGCGGCGCAGGAGCCTGCGGCGAAGGGCGCCTCCGCGGGGGATGCCGCGGCTGCTCCGGCGGCGGCCGCTCCGGTGGCGGCGGCCGCTGCCGCGCCGGTGGCCGAACCGGCCGCGAAGCCGGTCGCGGAGGCCGGGTCGGCGGCCACGTCCGAGCCCGTGGCCAAGCCGCAGCCGGCGGTCAAGCAGGCGCCGACGACCCCGGAGATCAACACGGAGCCGAAGCCCAAGCCGGCGGACCGTCCGGCGTTGCACAGCGTCCCGGCACCCCCGGAGACCGAGGCGATCGACCTGCTCGACTACGCGGGGAAGTCGGTGCTCAAGCGGGTGGTCCCGGCGCTGGCCGCCATCGCCGCGGTGGTCGGCCTGGTGGCGATCATCCGCGCCTTGCGCAAGTAGATCGACTCGCGACGGCGCTCGCGCCAACAAGTCGCGGCGGTGATCTGCGGTGCGTCGCCAGGTTGCGCCGGGGCTTGCGGTGCGCGGATTTCGGGGAGAAGCGTGGCCGCAATGGCGGCGCGCCGCAGCGGCCGGTCCGGCGGCCGCGGCCGTGCACTGCGCAACCGAGCCGGGCCGGGCCGAGGTTCGGCTCGGGCGCTCCGCGGCAATCGTCCACCCTCTGCGCGAGTCGGCTGGCGCGTCCCCGGTAGTGATCCGTACGTGAGGCGCTGAGCCGCGTCGATCTACCCTGCGCGGGTCTTCGAGCCGGGGCGTTGCGGGCAATTCGCCTGGACTGGCGACGCGCGTCGCTGGAACGGCTACGCTGGGCTACCTGGTCGGCCGAACTTTGCGCGAGGGGTACGTCACGATGCCGGTTCGTCACGTCTGTGACCTCGGCTCTTGAGAGCCCAGGCCGCCGTGCGCCGGGGTGCGCTTTCCACCTGGCCCGGCTGGCCTGCGCGATGGGCGATGTGGGGCGGGGCGAAGACCCGCTGGATCGCCTACGCCCTCGGCTGTGAACTGCTCGCCGTCGTCGCGACCGGGGCCGCGCTGGCCGGCGGGTTCGGCGGGCCGGTGCGTCCCGGGTGGTTCGCCGTGCTCGTTGCGCTCGGGGTGGCGCAGGCCGAGATGTCGCGCCGCATCGAGCGGTTGCGGCGGTGGATGAGCGGGCAGACGCACATCAACGTCACGTCCGTCTGGTACCTCGCCGGTGTGGTCCTGCTCCCGCCGGCGTGGGTGGCGCTGCTGGCCGTCGTGCTCTACACGCACCTGTGGGTGCGAGTGTGGCGCCAGGTCCGTACGCGGCCCGCGCACCGTTTCGTGGCCAGCACGGCGTGGGCGATGCTCTCCTGTTTCGCTGCTTCCTCCGTTCTCGCGGTGTTGGGGCTGCACGGGACGCCATTGCAGACGCCGCGCGGACTGTTCGCGCTCTGCCTGGCGGCCGCGGTGTTCGAGCTGGTGAACGTCGGCCTGGTGGCGGCCGGCATCTACCTGTACACCAGCCAGCGCTCGGCGGCCGATCTCGTCGGCACCTGGGAGGACAACGCGTTCGAGCTGGCGACCCTGTGCTTGGGTGGGCTTGCCGCCCTGGCGCTGGTCGAGCAGCCGGTGCTGGTGGTGTTCGTCGTGGCGCCGTTGTTGCTGCTGCACCGGTATCTGCTGTTGAAGCAGCAGCTGCAGGTCGCCGCTGTCACGGACGAGAAGACCGGGCTGCTCAACACCGCGGGCTGGCACGAATCCGCGACGCGCGAGCACACCCGCGTGCAGCGCCGCGCCGGCGGGGGCTTCGCGGTGCTGATGATCGACCTGGACCACTTCAAGCGGATCAACGACACCTACGGCCACTTGACCGGCGACGACGTGCTGGCGGCGGTCGCGGTGGCGATTTCCGGTTCGGTGCGCCAGGGCGACACGGTGGGCCGGTTCGGCGGCGAGGAGTTCGTGGTGCTGCTGCCGGGTATCGGCCGCGCGGACGTGCTGGCGATCGCCGAGCGGGTGCGGGTGGCGGTGGGTGAGCTGAACGTGGTGATTTCGACGGGTTCGGGAACGGTCCGGGTGAGTGGCCTTTCGGTCTCGATCGGGGTCGCCCGGCATCCGGATGCCGGGCCGACGCTCGATGACGTTCTCCGCACCGCCGATGCCGCGCTGTACCGGGCCAAGGAGGCCGGGCGGAACCGGGTTGCGGTGTAGAGGGACTCAGCTCGGGGCGCCGGAGCCAGCTGGTGCGGGGCTGACCGGTCAAGGCCCGCGGGACAGGGAAGCGCCGGTCGCAGCCTCATGAGGGCTGTACCAAGGACCGGATGGGCGGGAAAGGCGCGGATGGCGGCGTGGTGGCCCAGGCCCGGCCACTGTGACGTAGCGCGCGAAATATGCCACCGCTGGTTTCGTTGCACCTCCTATGAGCGGCGCGGATCACGAGACGGATGTTGTGGTCGTCGGGGCCGGGCAAGCCGGGTTGTCCGCGGCCTACCACCTGCGGCGGGCCGGGTTTGCCAACCGAAGCGGGTTCGTCGTGCTCGACCACGGGAAGCGGGCCGGTGGTGCCTGGCAGTACCGGTGGCCCTCGCTGGTTCTCGGGAAGGTCCACGGCATCCACGATCTCCCCGGGATGGCCTTCGGCACCCCGGACGTGACGCGCCCCGCCTCCGAAGTCGTCTCCGAGTACTTCGGGCGCTTCGAAAGCGTTTACGACCTTCCCGTTCTCCGGCCCGTGGACGTCCAGTCCGTGACGCGGGCGGGCGAGCGGCTGATCGTTTCCAGCCCCGCCGAATCCTGGGCTGCCCGGGCCGTCATCAGCGCCACCGGGACCTGGGACCGGCCCTTCTGGCCGCGCTATCCCGGCCAGGAGACCTTCGCCGGGCGGCAGCTGCACACCGCCGACTACACCGGGCCCGAAGACCTGCGCGGCCGGCGGGTGGTCGTGGTCGGTGGCGGGGCTTCCGCCGTTCAGCTGCTCATGGAGTTCGCGCCGCTCGCCCGCGCGACGGCCTGGGTCACGCGTCGGCCGCCCGTGTGGCGGGACGAGCCCTTCAGCGAGAACTGGGGCCGCAACGCCGTCGCCAAGGTCGACGAGCGGGTCCGGGCCGGGCTGCCACCCGAAAGCGTCGTCAGCGTGACCGATCTGGCCGTGACGCCGGAGGTGCGGGCCGCCCGGGCCGCCGGGATCCTCGACCGGCGGCCGATGTTCGAGCGGATCACGCCCGAGGGTGTCGTCTGGGCGGACGGCGCGCGGTTCGACGCCGACGTGATCCTGTGGGCCACCGGGTTCCGCGCGGCGATCGATCACCTTGCGCCGCTGCACATCCGCGAACCCGGTGGCGGCATTCGCATGGACGGCACCCGGGTGGTGCTGGAGCCGCGGCTGCACCTCGTCGGGTACGGGCCCTCGGCGAGCACGGTCGGCGCCAACCGGGCCGGCCGGGCCGCGGTCGCGGAAATCCGGAAACTGCTGCGCTGAAGGTCTTCGCCGGACGGTGCCGGCGGGGGCGGTAGGCGTCATGCAATCCAAGTTACCGAACACCTGTGCGAACGCCATCGCTGAATCGGGTGATCATCGGAAGCTGTTGCGCTCCAAGGAAACCCTTACGCCAGCGCCATTCCCGGCACGCGAGCCCGGATCGCCGCCATGGTCGCCTCGTCCGAGACGCCCTGCCAGTCGTACCGCGGTGTGTAGGGCGCCGTGAGCGCGCGCACGTCGTCATCGCCGAGCGAGACGTCCAACGAAGCCACCGCGTCGTCGATCTGCTCGATCGAACCGGCGCCGACCAGCGGAGCCGTGACGACCGGCTGCCGGTGCAGCCAGGCCAGCGCGATGGCCGCGCGGCTCACGCCGTGGGCCGCCGCCACCTTCCCGACCGCGTCCACGATCGCGCGGTTCGACGCCTCCTCCGCGGGCGAGTACAGCAGGTCCGCGTAGGCGCCGTCGGTGCCGGACCGGGCCGTCGACTTCGCGTCGTCCCAGGCGCGGGCCAGGCGGCCGCGGGCCAGCGGGCTCCAGACGATCGTGCCGACGCCCTCGTCCAGGCACAGCGGGATCATTTCGCGTTCTTCCTCGCGCGCCAGCAAGTTGTAGTGGTCCTGCATGGACACGAACCGCGCCCAGCCGTGCTGCTTCTGCAGGTGGAGGGCCTTGGCGAACTCCCACGCGAACATCGACGACGCACCCAGGTACCGCACCTTGCCGGCCTTGACCAGGTCGCTGAGCGCTTCGAGGGTCTCCTCCAGCGGCGTCTCGTGGTCGTTGCGGTGGATCTGGTAGAGGTCGACGTAGTCGGTGCCCAGTCGCCGCAGTGAATGGTCGATCTCGGTCATGATCGCCTTGCGGGACAGCCCGCGGCCGTTGGGGCCGGGCCGCATCGGGTGGCGCAGCTTGGTGGCGATCACGACGTCGTCGCGGTCGGCGAAGTCCTTGAGCGCGCGGCCGAGGATCTCCTCGCTGGACCCGTTCGAGTACATGTTCGCGGTGTCGAAGAAGTTGATGCCGGCCTCGAGGGCGTGCTTGATCAGCGGCCGGGCCCGTTCCTCGTCGAGGGACCAGACGGGGTGGCCGCGGTCGGGGACGCCGTAGCTCATCGCGCCGATCGCGACGGGGGAGACGTCCAGGCCGGTGGTGCCGAGCTTCACGTAACGCATGAGGTTCTCCTGGGGAAGGAACTCGCGGAGGATTCTCCGGATCTGGGGACGAAACTAGCGGAGGATTCTCCGCATGTCAACGATGAGGCATGATCGGGGCATGACCGAGGGGACGTACGGCACCCAGCGCAAGGCCGCCGCGCGCAACCGCGTCGCGATCATCGAGGCCGCGCACGAGCTCTTCGCACAGAACCCGCTCGTGCCGCTGAGCGAGGTCGCCAAGCGCGCCGGCGTCGGTGCCGGGACCCTCTACCGCCACTTCCCGACGCGCGAAGACCTGATCATCGGGGCCTACCAGCACGACATCGAACGCCTGACGGCCACCGCCGACGACGTGCTGGCCCGCCATTCGTCCGCGAAGGCCGCGTTCGTCGAGTGGTTCGAGACGCTGTCGGCCTACATCCGCATCAAGCACGGCCTCGGCGACGCGCTGCACAGCGCTGCCGCCCAGGAGCTGATCAGCGCTTCGTGGGCGCCGACGACGGCAGCCGTCAAGAAGCTCGTCGACGCCTGCGTGGCCGAGGGAACCATCGCGCCCGGGCACGACCCCGCCGACATCATCATGCTCATGAGCTTCCTGTGGCGCGTGGCGAACAACGACGAGGGCGCGGCGCAGGGGCGCCGGCTGATCGCGGCCGTCTTCCAGGGCCTTCAGGCGCCGCCGCAGCCCGGCTGAGCGGATCCCGGCGCGCGGAGCAATGTGCCGCTCATCGGCACATCCGCTGAGCTGCGGAAATCGTGAAAAACTCACCCTCTTGACCGATTCAAGGACAAGACACGTCTTGTCAGCCCGATCGGCCTCTCGTTACAGTCCGAGAGGTTCGATTAGTTAGGAAACTTTCCTAACAGTTCACCTGACGCCGCAGCCCACCAGCCACCGCCAGGCCCGTAAGGAGCGCGACGTGCCGTCCACCCCACTACGCCCATTGGCCCGACTCACCCCGGTGATCGCCGCCGTGGTGCTGTTGCCGTCCGCGATCGCCGCGGCCGCCACCACCCAGGCCGCCGATGTCCTGCTGTCGCAGGGAAAACCCGTGGCCACCTCCACCGTCGAAAGCTCGTCCTACGCCGGCGCGAAGGCCGTCGACGGCAGCACCACCACCCGCTGGGCCAGCGCCGAGGGCGCCGACCCGCAGTGGCTGCGGATCGACCTCGGCCAGTCCGCGAGCATCCACCGGGTCGTCCTCAACTGGGAAGCCGCCTACGCCAAGAAGTACCGCATCGAGGTCTCCGACGATGGCACGTCGTTCACCACGGCCGCCACGGTCGACACCGGTGACGGCAAGATCGACGACCTCGGCGGCCTCACCGCCCGCGGCCGCTTCGTGCGCTTCGTCGGCCTCACCCGCGGCACCAGCTACGGCTACTCCTTCTGGGAGATGCAGGTCTTCGGCACGACGGACTCCTCCGGCGACACCCAGGCCCCGAGCACCCCGGCCGGCCTCACCGCGGGCCCGGCGACCGCCACGAGCGTCCCGCTGAGCTGGGGCGCCGCGACCGACAACGTCGGCGTCACCGGGTACGACATCCTCCGCAACGGCACGGCGGTCGCCACCAGCGCGACGACGTCCTACACCGACACCGGGCTCACCCCGGACACGAGCTACACCTACGCTGTCCGCGCCCGCGACGCCGCGGGGAACGTCTCGGCCGCGAGCACGCCGATCACGGTCAAGACCGCGGCCGGGAGCGCGGGCTTCGTCCTCGCCGCGGCCGGCGACATCGCCGAGCAGTGCACCGCGAGCAGTTCCGGCTGCGTCCACCCCAAGACCGCGAAGCTCGTCGAGAACATGAACCCCGCGGCCGTGATCACCATGGGCGACAACCAGTACGACGAGCCCACCCTGTCGGACTTCAAGAACTACTACGACAAGACCTGGGGCAAGTTCAAGAGCATCACCCACCCGATCCCGGGCAACCACGAGTCCTACTCCAAGTTCACGGGCTACGAGCAGTACTTCGGTGCCATCGCCAAGCCGCAGGGCCAGCGGTACTACAGCTGGGAAATGGGCAACTGGCACTTCATCGCCCTCGACTCCAACGACTTCGTCACCCACGACGAGTTCGCCGAGCCGCCCCAGATCACCTGGCTGAAGCAGGACCTCGCGAACAACAGGAAGGGCTGTGTCGCCGCGTACTACCACCACCCGCGGTGGAGTTCCGGTGACCACGGTGACAACACCGACAGCACCGAGCTGTGGAACCTGCTGGTGGCCAACAAGGTCGACCTCGTCCTCAACGGCCACGACCACGACTACGAGCGGTTCGTGCCGCAGAACGCCGATGGCAAAGCGGACGCGAACGGCCCGGTCGAGATCGTCGGCGGCAGCGGGGGCGCGAACCTCTACGACCTGAGCCCGGCGCACCCGACGACCGCCAAGCTGCTGAAGACCTTCGGCGTCCTGAAGCTGTCGATGACGGACACGTCGTTCCAGACGCAGCTCATCGGCGTCGACGGCAAGGTCCTCGACAACAGCCCGACCTACCCCTGCCACTAGGAGGCCCGGGCATGTACATCGCGGCAAGCCGTACCTCGGACCTGGCGTCGGGGACCGACCGCGAACCGGCGCTGAAGCGGGTGTCCGCCAACGTGCTGGCGCTCGGGACGGTCAGCCTGGTCACCGACGTCTCGTCGGAAATGGTCACCGCCGTCCTCCCGCTCTACCTGGTGCTCGGCCTCGGCCTGAACCCGCTGCAGTTCGGGCTGCTCGACGGGCTCTACGCCGGCGCCACCGCGGTCGTGCGGGTGCTCGGCGGGCACCTCGCCGACCGGTGGCGGCGCCTCAAGGCGGTCGCCGGGTTCGGGTACGGCCTGTCCGCGGTGTGCAAGCTCGGCCTGGTCGCGGCCGGATCGTCGGTCGCGGCCATCGGGATCGTCCTCGCCGCCGACCGCACCGGCAAGGGCCTGCGCACGGGCCCGCGTGACGCGCTCATCTCGCTGTCCAGCGAGCCGGCCACCCTCGGCCGGTCGTTCGGGGTGCACCGGGCGATGGACACCGTCGGCGCGTTCCTCGGCCCGCTGGTGGCGATGGCGGTGCTCGCACTGAGCCTCGGCAGCTACCCCAGCGTGTTCTTCACCAGCTTCTGCGTCGCGGCCATCGCCGTGCTGGTGCTGGCCCTGTTCGTCCGCGACCGGCCCGGCAGCGTCGACCGCGCGGCGGTGTCCGCTCGAGCCGCGCTCGGCCTCCTGCGACAGCGGGACTTCCGGCGCGTCGCGCTCTGGGCGGCGCTGCTGGGCCTGGTGACGGTCGGCGACTCGTTCGTCTACCTGGCCCTGCAGCGCCGGTGGGAGATCGCGGCGACGTACTTCCCGCTGCTGCCACTGGGCACCGCCGGGGTCTACCTGCTGCTGGCCGTGCCGCTCGGCAAGCTCGCCGACCGCATCGGCCGCTGGCCGGTGTTCCTCGGCGGCCACGCGGCGCTGTGCCTGGCCCTGATCCTGCTCTGCGGCCCGGCTTGTGTGACGCTCGCCGTCGTCGCGCTCGGCCTGCACGGCGTGTTCTACGCGGCCACCGACGGCGTCCTGATGGCCGCGGCGGGCCCGCTCATCCCGGCCGGCCTGCGCGCCACCGGGCTGGCCGTGGTGCAGACGGGCCAGGCCGTGGCCCGGATGCTCTCCTCCGTCCTCTTCGGACTGGCGTGGACGCTGTGGGACCTGCGGCCCGCGGTGGGTGTCGCCGCGGCCTGCCTGGCCGTCGTCGCCCTCGCCGCCGCCTTCGCGAAACCGGTGCGCCCGTGAAGAAACTCGTCCTCGCCCTCACCGGTACGGCGCTCCTGATCGCCGCCGCCGTCACGTACACCGTCAGCGCGCGGCACGACACCGCGGCCGCCGAACCCGCGGCCGCGGTGACCCTCGCCCCCGGCCAGTTGTTCTTCCGCGACACGGCCACCGGCCGCGTCGGCGCCGTGCCGCTCGGCGAAACCACGGCGAAGCCGCAGCTCAGCGGCCTGAAGTGCGACCGGTTCGCGGTGGCGGGGCAGACCGCGGTGTGCCTGGCCGTCCGGCCCGGCACGCTCCCGGCGATCACGGACGTCCTGGTCCTCGACGACCACCTCGCCGTCCGCCACACCGAAACCCTGCCGGGCACGCCGAGCCGCGCCCGCGTCTCCCCGGACGGCAAGCGGGTCTACTGGACGCTGTTCGTCACGGGCGACTCCTACGCGCAGACCGGCTTCTCCACCCGCGCCGGGCTCTACGAAGTCGAGACCGGACGGCTGGTCAAGACGATCGAGGAGCTCCCGGTCTTCAAGGACGGCGAGCGCTACTTCGCCTCCGACGTCAACTATTGGGGCATCACCTTCGCACCCGACGGCAACCGCTTCTACGCCACGCTCGGCAGCAAGGGCAAGACGTACCTGGTCGAAGCCGACTACGGGCGCTACCGGGGCAAGACGCTGCGCGAGAACGTCGAATGCCCGTCGGTGTCCCCGGACGGCAAGCGGGTCGCCTTCAAGAAGAAGGTCGGCGGCGGCTGGCGGCTGGCCGTCCTGGACCTCGGGACGCTGAAGGAGACCGAACTCGCCGAGGCTCGCAGCGTCGACGACCAGGCGCTCTGGCAGGACGACCGGACGGTGCTGTACGGGCTGGACAACGCCGTGTGGGCGGTCCCGGCGGACGGCTCCGGCGCGCCGCGGCGGCTGGTCGGCGGGGCCGCGTCGCCGGCCGTCACGGGGTGAGGCCCACCGCCGCGAACAGCGTCCGGACGCAGAGGTCCCGCAGCTCGTCCTGGGTGATCTTCGGCTGGTCGAGCCAGTCGAGGATCACCGTCGCGACGAAGGTCAGCCAGCCGCGGACGGCGAGCCGGGAGACCTCGGTGACGTCGGTCAGCCCGGACAAGGCGGTGAGGATGCGTTCGGCGTTCGCCGCCATCCCGGCTTCGCGGATCTCGAGGATCTCCCGGTCGGCGCCGCCGGTGGCGCGGTGCACGATCCGGTAGCCGTCGGGGTGCGTGCGCGCGAATTCGAGGTACACGTCGAGGCCGGCTCGCAGCTGTTCCGCCACGGGCAGCGCGGGGTCCGGCGCGCTCATCGCCAGCAGCTGGTCGCGCTGACCGCGGACGATCTCGGCGAAGAAGTCCTTCTTGGTGGGGAAGTAGTGGTACAGCAAGCCGCGGGAGACCTGCGCGATCTCGGCGACCTCCTCGATCGACACTTCGTCGTACGGCCGCTTCGCGAACAACCCGGCGCCGATCCCGAGAAGCTGCTCGCGCCGCTGCTGCGTGCTCAGCCTCGTCCGCATGGCCCGACCTTACTTGACACGGGTTCAGTAGCGGGGGATCGTGGCCTTATTGGATTCGGATTCAATAGGGGGCGCCGTGGACACCACCGGGTTGCCGCACCGGCCGGGCCGGCTGCCGCTGATCGGCGACGTGATCGGGGCGAACCCCCGCACGCCGCTGCAGGACACCGTGCGCCTCGGCAGGCGGCTCGGGCCGGTCTTCACGCGCAAGTTCTTCGGGTTCGAGGCCGTGTTCGTCGCCGGGGTCGACCTGGTGACCGAGCTGAACGACGAGACGAAGTTCGGCAAGCACGTCGGCCTCGGCGTGGAGCAGCTGCGTGCGCTGGGCGGCGACGGCCTGTTCACCGCGCACACGCACGAGCCGAACTGGCGGCTGGCGCACGACATCCTGCAGCCGGCGTTCTCCGCGGAGGCGATGCGCCGCTACCACCCGGTCATGCTGGAGGTCACCCGCGAGCTCGTGGCGGCCTGGGACGCGGCGAGCGGGCCGGTCGAAGTCTCCGCCGACATGACCCGGCTGACCCTGGAGACGATCGGCCGGGCCGGCTTCGGCTACCGCTTCGGCTCGTTCGAGCGCGCCGAACCACACCCGTTCGTCACGGCGATGATCCGCGCGCTGCGGTACGCGCAGCTGCAGAACATCAAGCTGCCGTTCGTCCGGCGCGCGATCGCCGGGACGCGGAAGCAGAACCAGGCCGATCTCGCGCTGATGACCGGCCTGGTCGACGAGGTCATCGAACGCCGTCGGCAGGGCGGTGAGGAGAGCCGCGACCTGCTCGGCCTGATGCTCACCGAAGGCCACCCGGCGACGGGGGAGCGCCTGGACCCGGTGAACATCCGCAACCAGGCGATCACGTTCGTCGTGGCCGGCCACGAGACGACGTCCGGCGCGCTGTCGTTCGCGTTGTACTACCTGACGCGCCACCCCGAGCTCCTGGCGAAGGCCCGCGCCGAGGTCGACGCGGTCTGGGGCGACCGGGAGCCGGCTTTCTCCGACGTCGCGAAGCTGCGTTACGTGCGTCGCGTGCTCGACGAGGCGCTGCGGCTCTGGCCGACCGCGCCCGGCTACTTCCGCGAAGCACGCGAAGACGTCGTGCTCGGCGGCAAGTACCGGATGCGCAAGGGCGACTGGGTGATCGTGCCGCTCCCGCTCCTGCACCGCGACCCGGCGGCCTGGCCGGAGCCCGAGGTGTTCGACCCGGGCCGCTTCGAGCCTGCCGCGGTGAAGAAGCGGCCGGCGCAGGCGTACAAGCCGTTCGGGACGGGCGAGCGCGCCTGCATCGGCCGCCAGTTCGCGCTGCACGAGGCGGTGCTGGCCCTCGGCACGGTGCTGCAGCGCTACGACTTCGACGTGGATCCCGCTTACGAGCTTCGCATCGTCGAATCCTTGACGCTCAAGCCGAGCGGGTTCACGCTGCGGCCGCGCGTGCGGGCGTCGGCGCCGGCCGGAAATGTCGGTGCCGGCCGGTAGCGTGGAAAACGGGGGGGTGTCCCTATGTGGTTGTCAAGCCGCTGCGGGGGCTGGGGTGGGTTCGGGGTGTCGGTAGTGGGTGCCGTTGCGGAGCATCGCGTAGA